>JBCCCR010000016.1 GCA_039033415.1 Pseudomonadota bacterium
TGTGGACGGTATCTTAGAATTAATATTGTACATACAAGCTGAAAGGCAAACAGACAAGCTCGGGGGATCAACCCTACCGTGGACCCTACCGAGATTCCTACTGAAAACCTCCGGCGGCGTAAGCTAACGAGGGCTTATGCCATGCCCTGCATTCGCCGCTACTGTCTGTGGGTTCAGGTTCTCTTTTCCACGGGTGTATCTTCAGCGATTCGGGCTGGGCTTTAAGCGGACCACGACTAAAACCAGTTGAGTTTGTTGATCATCTCTCGATATTCGTGTGCGACGTCAAGAAACCGTCTAGTGCTGCCCCCGAACATACCTTGTCTAGAAGGCAACCAATTCGAATTTTCCCGCTCAGCTTCGTTTAGAATTCGATCAAAAGGGCCGTTGCGCCGGCTCTTGTGCTTCCAGCCAAATCTCCCAATTGGCCCCCAAATCGTTTCGTCGTTCTGTTTGTGGAAATCAGCCACTGCCAGCGCGAATAGAACCTCAAACTCTTCAAATGAGGTCTCATAGGCCTTTCCGACAAACAATGCTTCATCAAGTTTGGGCTGCAGCTCCTTGAACAAGTATTCACTCATTGGAACGTATTGTCTCTCATGTCCTGGAATATGCTTGAACACTTCAGATCGTGTCAGCTCAAGCACTCCATCTGAGACTGCTTTGGCGAGCAGCAGGTCTTCGTTTCCAGTTTTGGAAACTTGGACCCTGGCACCGAAAAGGTGAAATAGAGAGTCGTAGCGTTTTCCGTCGATGGCCGCGATGCCTGCGCAATAAAAAGCCTTGATGATCGGATACCAGCGGAGGCTGAGCCATACGACCAGACCATCATTGACGTTAAGCCCATCGATTATCCGAGCAAACAGCTTTTGAAGAATGGGAAAATGACTTTCCTTCGCCCAATACGCCAAACAGGCCGATAAGACCGCCAAGTCACTGCCGACCTCTTCGTATCTGGACATACGATCCAAAAATTCATCTTGAGAAAAGGACCCGTTGACCGGAAACACTTCAACGCTCGTGCCCAAAAGAAAGGACTTGACCTCACTTATGACGAAATCGTGAAGGGAGATGGATGAGGACTCTTCTGCCAATAGTTGTTTGCAACGCTCAACCTTTGATGGCGAGTCCACCGGGCCTGAGTCTGGTTCTGCTTGCGGCAGCACAACAAGTCTATCTACATCAAATCTCTTATCGGCTTGAAGATCATCGAGCCCAGGCGCTGAGAAAATGAAATCCCCATCCCCGTCGGCATAACCATAGTGCGGCGTTTGATGCGAGTCTTTGTCTGAAGAAACCTTGCGGTATACATAAGACATCAACGCGTTAGCCGTTAGAACACCCTCAGGATCAGCGGCGTTCCCTTGTAACCCTTCGATCAAATGCCCGGTAAAAACCGAGTGGTCAGGAAGAGGCCCTCCCGAATCCGCTACTACTTCGTCTGCTTTTCCAGCTGTAAGCACCTGGCGGGAATATCGAAGAAGCATGTCTTTCAAAAACCGCGCCGAACCAGCACTAGAGTTCCGATTAAGCGCCAAGCCGCCGTAGCAAGCATCCATTACAAAAAGCACATGCTTTGCCTTAATCAGATCAACGTTCCTGGTAAGCTCATCCCAGCGGATGAGAGTAGAAAGATTGCCCAGATCCGCGTCATGCGGAACAAGATACCCAACCTCTCCGCGGACCCCGTTTACTGTATGGCCATGACCTGCGTAGAAAACCAACAGCCGATCATCTATCTCGGTACCATCTGCCGCAAACTCTAGGAACGCCTCGGTAATGGCAGAACGTGTCGCTTGCTCATTAGCTAAGAACCGAATCCCTTCGTTCGGAAAGCCAAACGACTCAGAAAGCAACTGCTTGATGGCTTCTGCATCACTAACTGCATACGAAAGCGGCGATACGTGTCGGTATTTGTCGATTCCGACTATAAGCGCATGACTTGCCGCATATCTGTGATCCATCTGAAACCGCAGGTCTCGCATTAATCCGCCATCTTGAGCAGTATGTAAGCAGTCGGATTGCCGGTCATTGTCTATCGTCCAGTAGTTCCTTGCGAAGGAGCAGCTTGTCGTCCTGTTTTCTCAAGACTGAGAAAACTAACCAAGTGACGAAACCCAGACACAGGCCAAATAGCCCACCGGAAAGCGATCCGCCCTTAGTGTCCACGAAAAACATAATTGACCCAAGGAATAGAAAGACCGAAACAAAAAAGGCAATGGCCGCTGGAACAGCGATTAAGGCACGCGCCAGCCCGTTGCTCCGGTCCTGTAGCCAGCGCAACATAGCCCATGGTTGATTGACCGAATTCGAGAGCGGGGCCGGCTTTGAAACCTCTTCACGTTCTTCCAACCCTGAGTAAGAAGTCGTTGACTTCCCGCTCGTGTCGCCAAGTCTAGTGGGCAACTGCGACTCAGCAAATGGGTTAAAAGCCTGATCGTTCGCACGTTGACGCAGCTCAGCAACTTCGTACCGTAGCTTTAGAATCTCCAGTTCGTCCTTGACGGCGTTGCGATTCTTCGCCCCTGTGCGCAGCTCACCAAATGCGTGCCGCATCTCCAGCAGCTTTGGCACAAAAAGAACTGCGAATACAACAACGCCTAGCCAACGCCCTACGATCGGTATGTCTTCGACATAGGCGAGCCACTCCATCATTGCTGTTTCCTCTTTATCACCGCACTTGCGTCAACATTAGGCTGCCGTGGGCGTTGTTAAGCAATTTCCAGAATCTTAAGAGTTGGGAAGGTCAGGAAGAACTGTTAAAATATACAGTATGTCTAGACCATCGAAATATCGACCAGAATTCGCTGAACAAGCCTTCAGAGCATGTATGGCGTTCGGTGCTACCGATACTGAATTAGCGGCCTATTTCGATGTCGCGGAAAGCACGCTGAACAAGTGGAAGAAAGAACACCCTGAGTTTTCGGAGTCCCTAAAACAGGGAAAGAGCGAAACGGATATCGACGTCGCTGCAAGCCTGCATAAGCGGGCCATCGGCAGCACGGTGAAGGAAGTCAAACGCCAGTACCTGGAAGAGAACGGAAAACGAACAGGGGAAGTCAGAGTCACCGAAACGGAAAAGGAGGTTCCGCCCGATACGACCGCATGCATCTACTGGCTGAAGAATCGCCAGCCTGCCCAGTGGCGGGACAAGGTGACTGTTGAGCAAACGACTGAGAACCCGGTTAGGCAGTTCCTAGAGGAGTGCTGGAATAACCCGCTCCCAATACTTCCCACAAAAGAAGAACGTGAAGGTAAGGAAGAAGCTCACCCAGTCGTGGCTGCACTCGTGGCGATGGCGCACGAAAATTGAAGTACACCGAAGACCAAATTGCCACTGCCCTTCGTAACGCCCACAACGCCGGAGACACCCACGCGGCAAGGCGGCTGGCGAAGATGCTCCAGGATCAGCGGCAGCAATCAACGCAAAGCGGATACACCCGCGAACAACTCGAAAGCGCTCTTCGGAACGCCCATAACGCCGGTGATGTGCAGGCAGCCCGTCAGCTGACTCAGGCGCTGGTGGACATGCGCACTCAGCCTGTGCAGCGAGCACAACCCTCAGCAGGCGAACTAGGGGGCGGCAGCATCTTCGATTCTATCGGCCAAGCAGCTCTTGGAATTAGCGATGAGATTGCCGGTGGCGTCGGGGCAGTGGTCAATGAGGGCGCCAAGCTGTTCGGAAAGGGAACGGATATTCCCTTCTCGGATGCCTACCGGGAGATCAGGGACACCGCCAGAAGGAACGAAGCCGCATTTGCTGACCGTAACCCCAAGACTGCGCTAGCTGCTGAACTGGCCGGTGGCCTCGCGACCGGCGGCATTGGCTTTGCTCGAACTGCTGGGGCCAAAGCAGGCGGGATGCTGGCCAACAGCCCCGTGATCAAGTCCACGTTGCTTACGGGCCTCCAGGGCGGTGCATACGGCTACGGTTCGTCCGACGAGGAATCCGCTGAGGGGCTGTTAAGAGATACCGCTGCTGGTTCACTGCTCGGCGGCTTTACCGGCGCTGCGGTTCCAACAGTCGCTAAGGGCGTCAGCAGAGCCCTCAAACCGAACCAACTGGACGAAGCAGCCCAAGTCCTGGAGAACGCTGGCGTAAACTCTCTGACGCGCTCACAGCGCCTAGGAAACGATGCTGCGCAGGGGCTAGAGGGAACCCTAGAAAAGATTCCCGTCATCGGTAAGCCGCTGGCTGACGCTCGTCTGGCCCAGAGAAAGGAAACCCAAAGCGCAATCATGCGAATGGCTGGATTCCAAGCAGATGATGTTGCGGAAGGTCTGGTCAACGACAAAGCCGTCAACAACGCCAAGGCAGCATTCTCCAAGCGGTACAGCGATGCCCTGACGGGTAAGAAGCTCGATCTGGGATCCGATGAGTTCTTGGATGGTCTGGCAAACACCGAAGCCAAACACGCGCAGTTCATCGGACCGAACCAGAAGCGGGAATTGAAGTCCGTCGTTGATGAGCTGATGGCCGAGGCTTCTGGTGGCCCTGTGGATGCCCTCAAGGCCCACGAATGGCGTTCGTTCTTCGGCGACGAAGCATGGTCACTCAGAGACAGTAATCCAAAGCTGGCTGGGCTGTATCGAGATATCCGGGAGCTGCTAGATGACCAATTCGAGAAAGTTTCTCCAGGAGAGCTCAAAGGCCTAAATCGTGAGTACGGACGGTTCCGTCAGGTTCAGGACACCTACGTCACATCAGGCGGTACGTCGACGGCCGAAGGGATTATTCCTCTGGCTGGATTGGAAAGACGCAGCAAGAAATCCAACCTGAAAGACACCGAATGGCGGGAGCTGATTAACGCCGCTCAGCAGGTGCTTCCCGACAAGCTCCCAGACTCTGGTACAGCATCCCGCCAGGCCACGCTGAAGCTTGCCAGCAGCCTGATCGGCCCTAGTGCGGGTACAGCCTACTTCTCAGGCTCTTTGACCGGTGGGCTGGCTCCTGCAGGCCTGGCACTGGCCGGGAGAGCGACGTCTAGCCTACTTGCTGGTGGAAAGATGCCAATCAGTGATTTGCTCGGTACGGGGCCTGTACGGGCGCTGAGAGGCGGTATATCTCTCCTGGGTAACAGGCCATCCGGGTTGCTGGTGGGTCCGCCCGTCTACGCTGGCACCGACTAATATTCGGCACGGCGAAATGCCAAGCAAATCAACGACATCATCTGAGCGCCAGAACCAAGCTCGAACGGTTATGAAGCGGGCTGCAACCATAGCCGCAGAACGGATTGAGCGGTGTATCGCTGGTACCGAGACACTAAGCCCCGTGGAATTCAACGCCTGCAGACTGGCCATCAACAAGTTCGTGCCGGACATGAAAGCTCTCGAGTTGAAACACACCAGCGATAAGGACACCGACGAGCTGAGGCATTTACTTAAAGCGACCTGGGCCAATCCGCCTAGCCGTTTGCCTCAATACGACGAAATCAACAAAAAGCGACAATAGAATCGAGAGCGCAAGATTAGCGTCTGATCGAACTCGCGACAAACCTCCTGTTCTTCACTAGGCCTTAGTCGGTCGAGTTTACAAAATTTTAGTCGATAGTCGGCAAATTCAAACGCAAAATGCTAACTTGAAAGCTCTTCAACTAGTCTTGCGTACGATTGCTAGTTAACTTCTGGCAAAGACTGAGCGCGTTCAGCCGGATTCGACAGGGGCACTTATGAAAATCCTATTTGGCCTTTCGCTTTTTCTCCTTTCCTTAGCAGCGTCTTGCCAGGATTTGTTGTTTTCCGAATTGACAGACGGAATGTATGTTTCGTCGCTAATGGACAACGAGGGCCTATCAATCACAATTGCCGATCAGGCCGATGGCTCCCGGTTCGTGTTTATTGCGTGGTTTACGTACGCGGAGGATGGAAGCCCCCTATATCTCGCGGGCGGCGACAATATCCAGACAGGCTCTGACGAGTTTGGCGACATTGAGTTTGTTATTGCCCAAATGTTTACAACTGAAGGCGGTGTGCTGGGGCCAACAGCGGAACCGACGCCAGCGGTTCTCACTGAAGCGTTTCGAATGAGCCTTCAGGCAACAGAAGACTGTAATGTGATCAGGATGGACTACGAGTTGCCCGACGGCACCATAACTGACGCCATTTTCCTTTCCCGGTTTCTGTCGCCTGTTAACTGCGACCAAACTCTGGTCCCGAATCCGGTGCTGAATGATCTTCTGTCAGGGGACGGCGTGTGCATTCAATCAATCGTTAGCGACAACGACAGCGGCAGGGTGATCACCCTTCAAAATGGCCAGACCTGGGAGACTGATAGCTTCGATAGGATTAACGCGACGCTATGGCTGAGCCTGGATACCGTGACTGTTTGCCCCTCCCAATCCTTCCAATTCACACACGTGATGACCAACATCGACCGCAGGGAAGCGGCCGGAGTCTCTAGGCTGAATTGAATATGCGCTGCCATTATTCGAGCAGCGATCAGTAAGGGCGCGAATTCAAGTGGCTGAGTAATCTAAACGTAGGAAAGTTGGAGGCCGACAGTATTGGATGCACTAGTCTTTCTCATACTTCTCGCTGCGCTTGCTTGGTGGGTTTATACGAAGCTACAAAAACTGTTTAAGCCTTTCACGGCTGAAAGAGCTTCTCCCGTTAAAAAAGCGACAGACTATTCCTGGGTTATTGCCCGATTCAATTATGCGGACACTCAGGAAAGAGAGAAGCCTAGTAGTAGAAACAGCTCCTTCCCCGCTTGGTATTTCGACGAACCTACTGACAGACAACTGAAAAAGCTCAATGAGCTCGGTCTTCCCGGAACATGGAAGGGGGTCTGTAAAACCCTTAGGCGAAACAGCATCACCAAGGGCATGGCCTCTGACCTGATCGGGCTCCACTACAAACCCGACGAAAACGAACGAGCGATTTTGCGCTTTTTCAAGAAACCGCTATCTGGCGTTTCTCAGACAGAAGCAAGGCAGCTTATCGGCGAGATCTTTGCGGATCCCCAGAACAAAGAAAAATGGGAAAACCGCCCAGCTTCGCCAATAGAAAGAGAATTTTTCCGGTTTTTTGGCTTGATAGCCCCAAAGGGTCTGAGCACGAAGCAGGCGAAGGAATTGATCTCTGCGCATCTTGACGATGAGTCCCTTGCATATGAAGAACGGCTCAATCGAGAAAACGATTGGGACAACTACGCTTCAATGTACGAAGAGCTAACCGACCTGGAATTTCGGAGAGACGAAGAGATCAAGAAAGTGGGGATCACGGTGTACCGTGAGGCGGTTGATGAACTGAAACGAAAAGGTGAGTCGGTCTCCGAGATGGATATGTATGACGTGCTTGACCGAATCAGAGAGAAAAAGCCGGATATCGACAAATAGCCTAATCTGCGTCCGACAAAAACCTAACGCGTATCTAATCGTACAGTGATAATTTCATCTGCAAGCAAGGAAGAACTCATAGCTTTAGCCCAAGAGCTTTTAGCGTCTGAGACCGACGAAGAAACCAGCAGGCTCTATAAAGAATTCAATGCTCACTTCTCTCACCCGGACCTCGCGAATCTGTTCTTCTGGCCCGAGAGTTTTGATTTCCGTAAGAACGACGGTGCTTTATCGGATTACAACCCCACCCCCGAAGAGATTGTCGAGATTGGTGTTGCACACAAGGCGATTCAACTGTGATCGGAGATCGTTTCTTACCTAAACCGGAGATGGAAAGAGGTCTTTTGACACCAACAACCGAGCAAGAGAAGTATGTAGGGCTTTTCGTCGATTGGAAGCCTGATGAAAGTTTGGAGCCAGGCGATCGAGAAAAGATGTGCATGGTCGGCTTGATGTCCAGCAGTGAAGAAGGTATGCCTGGCCTGAGAAAGTATGGGAAGGTTAGGACAAAGAAACGCAAACTTAGGGCAGCTCGACAACTGCTCGACTACCTAGATCGAGAGTTGGTTGAACTCGATCTTGTGGCCGCGACAGGATTGTCCAATGGAATTTACGCGAGATGGGCGTGCGAAGCGATCAACCGTATTCGGCCTAAGATAGGAGCTGAATGGAACGTCGAGGGATCAACCCCGATATCCTTGTCCTGGAACGGGAATGTGTACCCTCGCTCAAACGTCTTAGGAATAAGCCTTTATGCGGGCATGCTACCGATTATCGCTTTGAGGGCTAAGACTCGTTTGGAACACTCTGAGCAACACGTCAGACACGTAAAAGTATGCCTCGACAACCTTCCATTGGATGCCGAAGCGGGAAGCCTCTTACTAAATGAATTCTCTAAGGACGACGACATCATGGCGATGTGGAGAGAGAATATGCGGAGCGGCTTTACCTTTGAGACTGGTATTTTGCAAAGCTATGTGGATAAGCACGGCGATACCCAGCGCGGAAAGAACCACCCCTGCGCGCTTTTAGTCGACTGGATGGCTCAATCATGCATGGCGACGATTGCCCCAGAACAATTCCAAGCTGAACGTAAAGAAGAACCATTTACTGACAGCGAGGTTGAAGAAATCGCAGCGCTTTGGGAAGCAGTTGATAAACAGGCTTGCGGATGGGCACAAATCATTGACTTGGATGACCAGGACTATATGAAGAAAGTCGCAGAGGCTTGGAAATTACGCGGGGAGAAGCTATCAGACTGATTGTTGCTCGCTAAGAGGCAATCGCTAGTATCTAACCGGTTGAATAACAAGTAAGGGTTAGAAGTTGTTACTCAGGAATGGCCGACTTTGGTCGTTTTCTATCCTAAGCCGTAACAATGCTCGTGCATGGTGAATGACGGACATGGGGCAACGTAGATGCTCATAGATTGATCTGGTCTGGCAAACAACGCCAGACCAGATTCGATTTGTTACCGCTAATAGTTCGTGTGGCTCTACGCGACCCTGTCCTTTTGCGATGGCTCATCGACTGGCAACGCTTGCGTGATAATGCCGGCTAGCTCGTTGTAAGCCACAAAATGACCAAACCTGATCAGTGACTCCAACGTCCGTAAATCCCCCATCGCAATAATGCGGGCTTCTACTGGCGCAGTCTCGTCGTCTACCACCCGGCTGAAGTGTTGGTATGAGCCCATCCCTTCGTCAGCCGATGGCATTCCTACCTTTCTGTAGTCAGCAGCAGTTCGTTCCAGATACGCTTTCCGGTTCGACCGTGAGGTGATGATGAAAACCAGCGCCCGGAAGACGCTGGTGATCATTCTGATCGATTGATGGGTGAGCCAGATCCCGCAGGCGACCAACCAAACAGGATTGTCCCCAATGTAGAGGGCTAGGAGGTAAGCCAGAACTGCCTCAGGTATCAACCCAACGCCGATTGCCCAGAGATACGGCCACTTACTGGTCATCGCATTCCTCCTCTGGCCACCACTGAAAACAGGTAACCGATGCTTCAGGGTGGATCGCTGTCAGTACATCCCTGTCCTCTAGGGCCTCTTCAGAGGTCAACCGAATTGGACCAATGGGAATGAACCGCCAATAGTCGGCGTCTCTCGTGGCGAACCAGTGCTTGGCGCCTCCCTCGACGGCCTTTTCTACGTCGGCAGGCATTTGGCTGTAGAAGCAGGTCATTTTCCCACCTCCGGCTGAATGGCCTGGTTGTCTAAGACAGGCAGCCAAACGACCTCACTCAGCCTTACGTAGGTCTCAAAGTCCTTTCTGAGTGTCAGGAGGGCGTAGTACATGGGCATGTAGTCCTTCCTTAGCGCTAGATCGCAAATAAAGTCGATGTCTTCGAGAATCCGCTGGTCGGGAGTGCCTGGCGGGGTCTTCATGCGGCACCTCCTTGCTTCCGGCCGGAACGAGCTAACGTCTCTATGGCGTCGAACATGGTCTCGGCATGGTTTTCTGCCCCTTGGGGCTCCTGTCGGGGAACGAAATCGACTTCCTGATAGAGCTTGTGAAGTAGGCGGTCCATCTGATCGAACAGATGGGCAAACGTATAGAAGGTGTATGCCTTGTCCTGATCCTGCGAATAAAGCTCATCCCCAAGGTTTAGGGAATGGCCACGGCCTGTAGTTGCGAGGAAGGTAAGGCGGTCGTACGTGTCTTTTGGAATTGCCATGTCTGCTCCTTGGCTTGTGAAAAGAAGCAGGAATGCGGAAGACTCTGACGGTCAGTAGGTGCGGGTAACTTCCCAAAGGTGGGGCATTATTTGGGGCATATTGAGAAAGGGTTACACCACTATCTGATATAAATCAGAATGTTATCTAATTTAATTGATTCCCGCCCCCGGCACCACCGACGCACCCATAGGGTTCGCAAGCGATCTTTGTGGGGCGACCTTTCCCCTACGACGTGCGTTTCAAACACGCAGCCGCAACAGGCCTGGCCCAGTCCGGCATTCTGTTACTAATCGTCAGCAGATCACCTTCCTTAATATGAATGAGCCTGCGTAACTGTGGCTTGCCGTTGCTGCCCAAGGGTCGCGAGTTGTCGAAGACTGCGAGTTGCCTAAGGCCCGGCGTAAGCCGGCAGAGATTTCTCATCGAGGAGCGATAACGCCGGCGAATCAGCTCCTCAGGGATGTCGTGGCCGCCGCGCGCAACCCGTTCGGCTACTCGCTGGATATGCAGCTCGACCGATTCCAGACCGCAGTACCAGACATTGACTGAGACACCTGCGGCAATAGCATCTAATAGGGTGTGGGTCATCGAGTTGCCGCCCAACGTGGTTTCGAACGCGAAGTGAGTTCTTTTGGCGATCGCCTCGATCAGCCGTCGCCGACCTTCTTTCCAGACCCGGCTGGCAATCTCCTGACTCGACACCTCGGGGTTGCTATGGGCAAGCCGTTGGGCAATTTCATCGGGGTTGTACCAGTCGGTGCCGACGGCCCGCAGCGCCAAGCCGCCGATGCTGCTCTTGCCGGCGCCGTCGACGCCGGCCAGCACAAAAATCAAGACTTCGCTTCCGTCTCTCCCGGCCGATAACTTTTGCGAAGTGTATCCACGCCGCCGAACAAAGCCTTGTCTGCCGTATCGGAAGCGTCTTCGTTCGCCATCGCAGACTTCAGCGCGTCAAACTCCGATCTCAGCGCCTCCGTTAGACGATCAGATTCAGGCGGGGTTTCCAGCGATCGTATCAGCGCTACCAATTCGTCATAACGCCGTTGCGACAACGTGACCATAGCGCCCTGCCCCTGGACTTTAACGGTCACAGCGCCTTCAGTTTCCATCAGCGATCGCAAAATCGCTGATCCGTTACGCGCGAGCTGTGACATCGACAAGCTGTCCAGCGCTTCAGATGGCTTCAAGTCTCTTAGGCTTTCGGGGATAAACGGCGAATCGGTCATTTCTGCTGGAAACTCTGCTAACTCAACAGCTAGCAGGACACCACGCAGATTCACATAATTCACATTCTAAGCAACACACCTTAGATCCTTTATCGAGAGTCGCGTCTCCAGCGCAAGCTCGCCTCATCCAGACCTAACGTAACGCTGGGCGATCAAGCGCGTCACCTTGGCAAGAGCACTCTGCCAACAGGAAGACGCCCGCTATGACCGGACTCCGCGCACCACGTAAACCTCGCTGTTCATTCGTGCCACTCGCGGTCGGCAGCGGTCACTTCGCTTTAGTTTTTCTAGCCGGCCTACTTATCGCTTTCACCTGCACGATCGGCAAGGCGGACGAACTGGACCCAGCTTCATTGAAACAAGAACTCCGTACCCTGAGCGAACAGCTGCGAACGGTGCACCCAGACCCTTTTGCGGTGATCTCAGCGCAGGACTTTGAAGCGCTTACCGAAAAGCTGGTGAGCCGTATCGACGCCAAGACAACCCAGGCCGACCAGCTGTGGAACTTCAGTCGACTGCTTGCAGCGGTCGGCTGTGGACACACCAACCTGGGGTTTTTCAACCAGGAAGACTCGCTGATCGAGCCAGACGAGCGCTTTCCGGTCGACGTGCGATTCGTGGGCAAACGGCTGTTTGTGATCGATCCGCTGGTCAACAGCGACCGGGTTGCGCTCGGTGTGGAGATCGAATCGATCAACGGGCTTTCGGTCATGGACCTACGGGAAACGATCTTCGATCACATCGCCGCTGACCATTACAACCGGGGGGCGCAGACGAGCTACGCCAACGCCTATGCGACAGGCTACCTGACCTATGCTCTGAGCTTTCCGAAGTCATACGCAGTGACCGTCCAAGGCTCGGGCACAGCCACCGTCCTAAGGCCGCTGACGACGTTTCGGCACCGCCCGCTTATTGATCCCGGCAACCCATGTCAGGAGACGCTTTGCCTGCACCTGGGCAGTGATGGCATTGCGGTGATGACCATCAGAAACTGGGACTTCTATGGAGAGCGAATCGCAGACTTCGAGCAGTTTGTCGACGACAGCTTTCGAACGCTCGCTGAACAACAGCTCGAAAGGCTGATCATCGACGTCCGCGGCAACCTGGGGGGAAGCAGCAGCGCCACCGCGTATCTGCTGAGGCACCTCGCGGAAACGCCGTTTACGTATTTTGCGAAGAACTCCGCAGGCAACCCAGCCTTAAAGGATTTGCTCGAACCATCAGCACTTCAGTTCGACGGCAAGGTGTTTATTTTGGCCAATAGTCAAACCGGCTCTTCGACCGGCCATTTCCTCGCTCTCATCAAGGAACATGAGCTGGCGACCCTTATCGGCTCACCCTCGGGCGCCGGCTCGCGGGTGCACGACAACAAGCGAAGGTTTACGTCAGAGGTCTCCGAACTCCGGTACAGGATCGCCCGCAACACCTTCACCGCGGCAACGCCGGAGCTCGGCGAGGTGACCGTTGTTGAGCCAGATATTGCTCTCGGCATGACCGTCGCCGACTTGCTGACCGATCAGGACACCGTTTTAGCGAGAGCCCGCCTGCTGGTGAAGGAACAGGCTGCGGCGGGTGCTGCCAGGTAACGGCGACCGAGAGTTGGCCAAACCGGCGACCGGTTTTACCCCGTGTTGTTGCACGCCGCGACAGCGGCGTCTTGGTTCAAGCCTTCTAGATTCCCGGACGGCAAACCGCTTGCCATGCGCTCGGCGATTGCGATACTGAACTAGCTCGGCGGCCAAGACGTTTCAAGAACAATGACAAAAACCCAAAGGGTTCTCTCCAAGATCCTGCTCGCGACCGTCCTTACGGGGGGCAGCATTTACCTGTTTGCACCCTGGGAGTATGGGCTCTACTACCTGTACCCGCTGCCCGACTCCATCGAGGCGCAGGTCGATCAGGTCCCGGGTCAGGGTGTCGATGGCTACCTGCTCTACGTCGACGTCGCCGGCGAAGCACCGCTGAGCTATGCCAGCGGCTGGCACAATCGCCAGGCGCAGCTACCGGCCCGGCCAGACGCGTTATTCAAGATCGCCAGTATCGGGAAGCTGTACGACGCGTCGGCGGTGGCCAAACTCGTTGCGGGAGGAAAGCTCTCGCTGGACGGCACGCTTTCTGAATATTTGCCGACCATGGCGGCGCGAATTCAGAACGCGGACCGGATTACGCTGCGCATGCTGGTCCAGCATCGAAGCGGTATCCCAAATTACGTTGAGCACCCGGATTTCCGGTGGGACGATCCGGCCCCAAACGTCATCGAGATGATCCTCGACGAGCCCGCTGACTTTGAGCCCGACGCAGAGTACAGCTATTCCAATTCCAATTACCTATTGCTCGCTAAGATCATGGACGAGGTGCTCGGCTACCCCTACGGGAAGTTTATGCTGGACGAGGTCACCGGCCCGCTTGGACTGGAGCGGACCTACTTCTCGATGGAAGGCTTTGACCCGCGTGACCTGATGAGTGGTTACTTCGTCGACGTCGAAGCGGATTTCAAGGATCTCGACCAGGGCTACGTTGCGACGGCTAAAGATGTCGGCGTGTTTCTCCGGGCCCTGAACGACGGAACGTTTTTTAACGACGAGGAGCAGGCGGTCTACGAATCGCTGTATGAACTCGAGCACACCGGATGGGTACTGGGCTATTCGAGCATTGCGCGCTATCACGCGGACATTGACGCCGTGGTGATTCAGTTTACGAGCACGACGGGCAACGACATCATTATGCTCACACAGATCATCTACAACCGCGTGCTAAAAATCCTCAGGCAGCGGCTAGGCACCTGAACCATGAATCCGTCGAGGCTCGCTTCTAGCGGGTCACGACGGGTCAGCCTTCGTTCCAGCAACATTTGTGCATCCATCACCCATGGCTCGTTGGACAATAGCCGCACCTCTATAGCCAGGAAAGCCGCTTGAACCATTCCTCTCTTACTAGGTGGCAACACTTTGTCATGGCGCTTTTCACGGTGCTGACGATCACACCTCAGGTCCTTGCTCAGGGCAAGGCACCCGCCTGGGTAACCGAGGGGCCCTACGTCGACGCCAAGGCCTTCTCTCTGAGCCTTCCGATCGAATCTATCGCCGGGAAACTCTACGTTTCCGTTGAGCTTGGCGGCGAGCCGAGACGGTTTGTGTTCGATACGGGCTCACCTTCGATGATCCGAAGTGACCTGGCAAAAAGCCTCGGGCTCAAGGTTGTCGACCAGCGCAAAGGGCGAGACTCTCACGGCACAATGATCGAGAGTGACATCGTCCAGGCTCCAATCACGCTGGATGACGTGACGTTCAACAAGGTGCCGCTGTTTGCCGCGGACTTCGGCTCCTCGCTGGCCGCAAAGTGTTTCATTGGTGACGGCGTATTGGGCTCAGAGATCCTGCCGCTGTGCGCCTGGCAGATCGACAAACCGGCTGGCGTACTGAGGTGCAACACCGACCTGAACAGCCTCGACCACATCAAAGACGCAAAAAAGCAGCGTCTCTTTAGCTTTGGCTATCCCCATACACCCTATCTCGACGTTCAGCTGGCAGAAAAAGCCAACAGCAAGGCCATGTTCGACACCGGGTCGCCCGCCCAGCTAGCCCTCTCTCCGCCGGACTATGAAGGCGCAAGCCGCAACAAAGGCATTGCCGGCAAGACCCGCGGCCACGGGTCGTTGGGCGGATCGCTGGGTGGTCAGGCTCCCGTTAAAGACCAGCTACGAGCTCAGCTCAAAGCGTTTTCCGTGGGCAACGTTCGGCTAGGCCGTGTTTCAGCGCATGTGCGCGAGGCCCCGCCCAGCCTGCTCGGCGCGCCGTTGCTGGATCATTTTGTAGTGACGCTCGACCATCGATCCGAAGCCGCCTTCTTTGCCGCATATCGTGACGGGCCGTTCGAGCGACCCACATTTGGTTTCGCCCTGGGGTTCTCGGACCCGATCACCATTAGTTTGGTATGGGAGGAAACGCCGGCCTCGGACGCCGGGTTACCTGTCGGGCGCACGGTTACGTCCATCAATGGTGCAGCGGTGGAATATTCTTGTAGCGGCATCACCCGTGCACTCGAAGCGATGTCGGCCGACGTCATTGATCTTGAGTGGGACGGTGGGGCGGCTAGCCTGAGAAAGACTGATTAGGTTGTGAGAGAAGGTAGCCAGTCCTCGCGCATTGGCGCCGCGGGACACAGGGGCTAACGCGGTCGAAGGCTTGCCGGCGCACCTTCGAAGACATAATCGTTCAGGAAGATTCGCTGGCCAAACAGGTTGCGTTCCACTTCCGTTAAGTCAGCTTCGCTGCAGACTTCATCCCATCCGTCCTGGATGGTCGCAATCTGACGGGCGATCAGGTCATTGGCCGCATCTTCGCCGAGCTGAAAACTGGGCGCGGCCTCAAGGCAGGTCGCCAGAGTACTCGCCCGTTTGTCGCCGATAATCAGCATCGCCTGGCTCGCCACATTGCCTGTGCGACTCTGAGGGCAAATGTCGTAGGCGGGCGTCAAGGTCAAGTGTTTGCCATCCCAAAAGGCCGCATGATTTCGCGCGTGGTCATCGGTGTTGCCGCATAAAATGTTAAAAACCACTCGTCCGAACAGCTCGTGGAGAGTCTGCCTCGGCGCGGTGAAACGGTGGCGAATGATTTCCGCGAGATCCTCATAGCTGGCATAGCGCGCCATCATTTCATCAAGCCCAAACAGCGTTAGCGCCGAAACCATCGCTTTGCGGGTCCAGCCGTTATCGATCTTTGCGCGGTCGAAGCGTTCTACGAGCAGCACGTCTTTTCCGGCGGCCTTGGCGAGACGCACGGGTGCAACATCAAGCCCTGCCCTCTTAGCCAGGCGCATAGCGATATACTCCGCTTTGACGACGTTGTAAGTGTCGGTAGAGGACGAGAATTTGGCGATCATCTTCAGATCGCCGTCCTGAATCATCGCTTTTGGGCGCGCCCCGCCGAGTGACGTTCCGTGAAAAGGCGCTGCATCGAGGTCGGGCGTCAGCGGCAGACCTTTTTCAACTCTTTCAGCGGCGTTCAGCAGATCTTCAAGCGTCGCCGTCTTAGCATCGCGCGCCTGGTACTCGGATGACGACTCCTGGAAATCGAGAGCGCCGATGCGGTCGGAGCCGGACCCGAGCAAGTACGTGAGCTCATCCAGCGCGGCAACGTCGGCGCCTCGGCTCTGGCTGCCGAACATCCGGTTCAAGATCACGCGACGACCCCATGCGTCCGGCGCGGCGTCACGGAGGCATCCCGCCATATGGAGCCCCGTCTCAGGCACGATCGCCCCGCGGCGCAGCGGTAACTCTGGTTCGAAGATCGGAATGCGGTCGTCCCGGCCCAGGTAGCTGATGCCGTAATTGAAGATCAGTCGCTCGTCGCTGCGCCCAATGCGGCCGGCGACAACCGGTGTCGTCGCGCCGGGCAGCCACAGCCAGACGTAGGCTTCGTCAGATGTTTCGACGTATGGGCGATCAGAAATCATCTTTCACCTTCGCCGTTCTTGTCCGGACGGATTTTGGCAGCAGGCGAAGCTTGTCCCGCTCGGTCGAAACATGCCGCGTCAGGCTCGTAGGTTCTGTGTCAAACAAACGCAGTCCAACAATGGCCGCGACCTCAAAAGCGGCACCGATGGCGCAACCCATCTCACCTTTCTCGATTCGCTGGACCAGACCTCGAGAAACGCCAGCGCGCTCAGCGACGTCAGTAACGGTGAGTCCACGCTCGATTCGCGCCGTCCGTACCATCAGTCCGAGGAGCTGTACGGCTTCGCGCGCGAAACGGGAATAGCTCGGATGCGAGGGTTTTGCCATAGTCAGTTATGCTCTATTAATAAATCATTAAATAATTTCATGATGTATTTATAGATCATATTATCAGAATTAGAGCACGCTCAGAAATTTGCGCTCCATAAATGGAACGCACAAAACATCTATGGCGGGTTAATGGAACATAACGCTTGATGTACCCCAGTCCGAAGATGAGCCCTGTCCGGGCCATTGGAAGTATCAATCCAATCCGGACGATGCACCGGTGCGCCCCTACGGAAAAGACTCGACGCGGCTTGCCAGCGCCGTCTACGGTCGAAGACCGTCGACAAATCTCCGAATGGACGCTTCGATCATATCCTTCGACGGTTTCGGCTTGCCGTAGGCCGACAACAGTGCAGCTTCAGCGAGCAGGGCGTTGATCAGCAGTGCCGCAACCTCTACCGAGGGTACTTCGATCTCGTTGGCCTGCTGCGCTCTCTCGAGTCCGCTTCGCATGGGCGGCAGGCTGATTTCGGCCTCAATCTGGCGCGCCCTCGTCCATCCCAGCACCTGAGGCCCCTGGTCAAGGAGGATCTTCGCGATCGCCGGTTTACGAACGGCCGCCAGCCAGGCCATGCAGGCCGCAAACAACGCTTCCAGGGGTGAATCGCTGTCGACACGGGTCTTCCGGGCCTGAGTAATGGTCTCTTCCACCAGCGCCACGTAAACGGCTTCAAAGACGTCTCGCTTGCTGGGAAAGTGGTGGTACATCGCCCCCCGCGAAACGCCGGCCCGCTCGAGGATGCTGTCGGTATGCGTACCCTCGAATCCCTGCGCAACAAAACACTCCCTCGCTGCCGATATGATG
This sequence comes from Pseudomonadota bacterium, assembly GCA_039033415.1. Taxonomy (NCBI): domain Bacteria; kingdom Pseudomonadati; phylum Pseudomonadota; species Pseudomonadota bacterium. The sequence goes on from JBCCCR010000016.1 coordinate 17,834, forward strand.
CTCGATCGTGTGGCTTTGCGTCGCTCTGCGTGTGTGGCCATTTGTTTACAGACAGCGTGTCGGTTTGTTAGTGTAGGCGAAATTTACCGACACGGTGTCGGTAAAATTCTCACGACGCAAGAGGATGCCTCGATGTCCGACTACCCCGATTCGTTTAACCATATGTATGCCGCCTGGAACGAGAGCGACCCAGCGCTCGTTCGATCGCACCTGGAAAAGGCGCTGGCAGCTGACGTTCGATTTGTTGATCCCACCATCAACCTGACCGGCATCGATGACTTTGAGAAAAATGTGCACGAGGTTCACCAGAAATATCCGGGGTATGCCTACTCCATGGCCAGCCGGGTGGATTCGCAGCATGGGTTCCATCGCTATCACTGGGCGATTCATGACAACAGTGGAAAGCTGGTCTTGCCGGGATTCGACGTGGTCGAGACTGACGCTGACGGCTTAGTGCGTTCCGTTATCGGCTTTTTTGGTGAGCTGCCCGCGTCCGCTGACTAGCAGAGTACTGGTTTGCACGTTTGAAGTGCTTTGGCCGCTATCGTGACTGTAGCGTTCCTAAGGCCGGACGTAACCGATGACCGAAATGAAATGGCTCACCGTGCCCGCCAGCACAAAAAAGTGCCAGATCCCGTGGGCGTGGGGCATCCGCTTCATCTTATCCAGCAGGTAGAAGATCACACCCAGCGAATAGGTGATTCCCCCGACCGTCAGCCAGGTGACTCCGGCAGGATCGAGCCCCGCCTCCAGGCTGGCGAAGTCAAACGCACACGCCCAGCCCATACCGAGGTAAATCGCGAGCTGCAGCACTTTGGGGTGCCGAAAAGGCAATGCCTCCAGCAGGATGCCAATGACGGTCAGGCACCAGATGATCCCCATGATGATCCACCCGTTGCCGTCGCGCAGCGTTACCAGCATGTAAGGGGTGTAGGTGCCGGCGATCAGCACGTAGATAGAAATATGATCCAGCACCTTAAACAGCGCCTTGAGATCTGGCGGCTGAAAGCTGTGGTAAAGCGTCGACATGGTGTATAGCAGCACCATGCTCAGCCCAAAAACCGCAAAGCTGGTGATCATCCACGGGTCTCGGCTATCGATGCTCACCGTGAGCAGGGCCCCGAGGCCCATGAGCGCAAAAGCGGTTCCGACCAGGTGCGAGATGCTGTTGAGCCGCTCACCGTGATACATCGCGGTCTTCCTTTTCCGTGCCGAAACGATCGAGCGGTCTCATCATACGCGCAAGTCTTTGCGTCGTATGCAGCTTTCTGCACCCACCAAACTCACGTGCGCAGCACGCTGTAACCATCGGCCACGCGGGACGTAATGCTGTTGGGCCCAAATGCAAGGAATCGTTTGAGATGAACTCGGTAAACCGTTTCTGGATGGTTGTAGTAACGGGCATTTTGGCGGCAGGGGCGGCGATTTCCGTCTCAGCCCGTGATGACACGCTGTTCGACACGATTCTGGCGATGGATCAAAAACTGTTTACGGCGTTCAACAACCGGGACATTGAGACCACCCGCGAGATCTTTGACCCGGACCTTGAGTTTTTTCACGACACCGAAGGCCTGATTGACTACTCCCAGGCGATCAAAAACTCCGAGAGTCTCTTTGCGGCCAACACCGGCCTCAGGCGCGAGCTTTTGCATAACACGATGGAGGTGCATCCGGTCCCGGGCTATGGCGCCATCCAGGTTGGCGAGCACCGGTTTTGCCATCCAGTGGGTGAGGCAATGGATTGCGGCACCTTCAAGTTTCTTCACGTTTGGAAGTTTGCTGACAACCGGTGGACCGTCACCCGGGTTGCCAGCTACGGGCACTAGCCCGCGATTACGGAAGGTACAGCTCGCTGCCAGGCCGCTCGACGACCGGCGCTTTCTTGACGAGTAGCGCCTTGATCTCGTCCCAGTGTTCCGGCGGTAAGCCCAGCCAAACTTCGTCCTGTCCTCGACGCTCGATTTTCATCGTGTCGTGGAGGCCGGTTTTCCGGCTGATGAACACGCTGATTTCTTCGATCTCGTCGAAGGGCACTTGGATGACCCGATTTAACGTGATTTCGACGATCTTCGACTCGCTGATGATGAACTGCGCCACCAGCGTTCCCAGCCCTACATAGAGGAGCAGCGATCCGCCAAGCAGCATAACCATACCGGCAACGATCACCTTATACGCCCCGAACTCGGCAGGCTGGAAGATCACCCAAAGGCACAGGGCAGCGAGGGCAACAGCGCCGACAATCGCCACCCAGCCCAAAAGCTGTCGCTCGTCGAAAACCCGGTCGCCGGGCTGGATTTCATAGTCCTCGTCATCGTCAGTCTGCTCACGCGCCTGACTCGCCTCAGAATTTTTGATCACACGGGGTTCTCGCTACTCCGACTGGGGCGCAGTGCCGGTAATTTGCTGCCGTTTCGCTCGCCACGCAGCGAGCTGAGCCTCCACCGCTTCGGCGCGCAGCAGCTGCGGCTCGGACGGCGTCAGGTCCTGCTCCTCTTCCCACTCAGCGACTTTTTCCCGGGCAAGCCCAAAGGCTTCCACGAGCGACTCACTCTCGCTAAGGGATTCGGCGAGGAACGCCCGCCCAAAATCGGTCATCTCGTTCTGATCGGCGCAGCCGAAGGAGTTTCGGTCGGCTCGAGCCGAGGTCATCACCAGGGTTTTGCCGTCGTCCAGGTGAGGAATAAACCCGCCGGAATAGCAGGCCGCCACGATCACCACCTTATGCTCGATATCCACCTCGCGGAGCATCTCACCCAGCTCCGCTGCGGGCAGATCGGGCAGTCGCATGCCGCGCTGCGCGAGCGACAGCTCGTGATCACTGCTGCCATGGCTGGTCAGGTAAAGCAGCAGGATGTCCTGGTCTCGATCCATTTTTCCCGCCACAGCCTCCAGCGTCCGCCTGAGGCTCGATCGTGTCGCCATTGGCAGCCGCTCGACCGAGATGCGGCTGTTCGCGAGTGTGACCAGCCGGTCAGCCGCCTGCCATTCACCGCCGTAAAACGCGCTGGCGAACTCCACCTCGCGGCGGAAGACCTCCTGCCGCCCGTCACCCGCAACCTGAACAATATAGAGGTCGATCTCGCCGGGGCGCTCGGATGGAACGGCCTCCAAGGCCTCCGTCAGCAGCGCCTCCTGGACGTAGAGGCTTTTTTCCGCCAGCAATTCAGCGGGATCTGGACCCGTCATGCTGTGTCCGGGCGTCATGTCATCGACGAGCGCGACCGCCGTTTTGGCCAGCGAGTCCAGCCAACTGGGCGCGGGCCCATCGTAATCTCCGTAGGAAAACTGCCCTTCGCTGACGGTACCGTCAGCGGCGGTCAGCCGGCCGATGCCGTGGTAAGCGTAGTAGCCGTCGAACCCACCCTCGTAAGTGCCACCGTCACTTCGCTCGTGCGTTCCGTACATCAGATAACCATTCTCAAAGTTGCCGCTGTAGGTACCGGCTTCCGACACGTAGGAACCTTTGCCGGTAATAATCCAGTTGGTATAGGTGCCTTCGTAGTAGTCTCCGTTCGGCAGCGTCCAGCGTCCGGCCACAAACCCCTGGTCCTCAAAGGTCCCGCGATAGACCGCTCCATCAGGCGTGCGCATTTCGCCCTCACCGTGCTCTCTGCCCTGCGCGAAGGCGCCTTCGTACTCACCACCGTCCCTATAGCTCAACAAACCCTGCCCAGAGTAATGGCCGTAGGCGAACGAACCTCGGTAGGACTCTCCGGAGACGAAGGTCAGCGTCCCCTGACCGCTGGGATAACCGCTGACAAACTGCCCCTGGTAGCGCGAGCCGTCCGCGTATTCCAGCACACCTTCACCCTCGGACAGCCCTTTCCGCATTTCTCCAACGTATTGATCTCCGCTGGCATAGGCGAACTGGCCTTCGCCATGCATCAGGCCGTTCTTGAACCCGCCCTCATAGCGATCGCCGTTCGCCCAAACCAGCACGCCCTGGCCGTGCAGCCGGTTGTCCCCCAGCTCGCCGTCATAACGACTACCGTCGGGCAGCTCTACGGTGGCGGCGCCCGCTGCGCTGACGATCATCGCGGCCGTCAGCGTCAGGCGTCGCAAGGGTTTAAGACACCACATGGCGTTTTCTCAATATTGATAGCCAAGGTTGAGATTACCGTCGTTCCATCGGCAGGAAAACCCGATTTTGGTACCGCTGTGGACCGCGTCACGAACTCGGGACAGCGCGCGAGGCTCTGGTAGACTTCAGAGATGGGAAAGAGGAGGGATCGGATTGGCTGCGCCGGCTGACCAAGCGTCCGCTGCGCGTGACGGCGAATCCGGCTTTGCGCCTTCCGAAACATCCGGCGCCGAGATCCCGCTCATTGCCTGCCATGAATGCGACGCCATCTATCGTCGTGAGCCGATCGCTCCCGGTGCCAAAGCCACCTGCAAACGATGCGGCGCGCTGCTCTACCGGGGCGTCCCAGCGTCGCTCGATCGTTCACTGGCCCTGTATCTGGCTTCGCTGGTGCTGCTGCTTATCGCCAACACGTTTCCTTTTCTTGCACTGAAGGTCGGCGGCATTGTTGAGGAGGACCACGTCATTGGCGGTGGTCTGGCGCTGGTGGATTTTGGCATGGCGGAGCTTGGGCTCGTGGTGTTCCTCACCAGCATCGCTTTCCCATTTGTAACGATCGCGGGCACGCTGTACCTACTGATCGCGAGCCGGCTGGACGTGGTGGCTCCAGGCATGCGGCTCGTCTACCGCGTTGTCAACGCGCTCGGGTCATGGAGCCTGATCGGGGTCTTTCTGCTGGGCACGCTGATCGCCATCGTAAAGCTCAAGGATCTCGCGACCGTCGTACCGGGACCAGGCCTGTACGCACTCTTTGCGCTGGTGGTGGTCTACGCGGCGGCGCGAACCGGCTTTGACCCGGAAGTGATCTGGCGACCGCTGCGCCTGCGTCGGCTGACCGAAGCTGACCTGCCCGCAGCCGGCCGGGTACTGCACTGTCACAGCTGTGGCCTGCTCAATCGGGCCTCACAGCACCCCCATCCTCAGTGCGCTCGATGCCATGCGCCGCTGCACCCCCGGCTCGCCAACAGCGTGCAGCGCACGTGGGCCCTGATGGCCGCGGCGGTGGTCATGCTCATTCCCGCCAACCTGCTGCCGGTGATGACCTTTAAAAAGCTGGGTCAGGGTGAGCCCAGCACCATTCTGGGCGGCGTGGTGCACCTGGTGGAGGACGGCGCCTGGGGACTGGGGCTCATCGTCTTTTTTGCCAGCGTCGCCGTGCCTGTCGCCAAGCTGGTCTCGCTGAGCCTGCTGCTGCGCTCGATCCGGTCGGACGCGACCTGGCGACCGAAAGATCGCACGGCACTGTATCGCGTCACTGAAATGATCGGCGCCTGGTCGATGATCGACGTGTTCCTGGTGGCACTGCTGGCCGGCCTGGTCAGCCTGGGTTTGGTGGCTTCGATTGAGCCGGGTCTGGGCGTCACCTTTTTTGGAGCCGCCGTCATCCTGACTATGTTTGCTGCCCACAGCTTTGACCCCCGGCTGATCTGGGATCACGCTGATCTGAATCCTCAGCCGAATGGATCAACTCAGGCCGCGGCGGAACCGGCAGCATGAACGACCAGCCGCCCGTCGCTTCACCGGAGGTCAGCCAAAGCTCAGGTTTCTCGATGGTGTGGCTCATGCCGATCGTCACGCTGGCGGTGGGTGGGTGGCTGATCGTCAAAACGCTCACCGAACAGGGCCCCACCGCAACCGTCAGTTTCCGAACGGCGGCCGGCATCGAGGTCGGCAAGACCCGGGTCAAGTACAAGAGCGTGGATATCGGAATGGTCGAGAACGTTCAGTTTGCCGACGACTTCGGTAACATCATCGCCAATCTGCGGCTGAACAAGGGGCTCGACGATTTTCTTCGGCGCAACACGCGCTTCTGGGTTGTCAGGCCCCAGCTCAGCGTGCGCGGCGCCTCGGGGCTCGAAACGCTGCTGTCCGGCGCCTACATCGAAATCGACCCGGGGCCAGGTTCGCGCCAGCGACACTTTGTCGGCCTCGAACGCCAGCCGCTGATCAGCGCCGAAGACGAAGGCTCGCGGATCACGCTGATCTCCGACGCACTCGGATCGGTCGACACGGGCTCACCCATTTACTACCAGGGCCTGCTGGCGGGTGAGGTACTCGGCTATGACCTGGCGAGCGATGCGCAGAGCGTCTACGTGCACGCGTTTGTCCGCGACCCTTACAACCAGCTCATCCGCGGCAACACGCGTTTCTGGAACGTCAGCGGCCTGGACATCTCGCTCGGCGCTGACGGGCTGGAGGTACGTACCGCTTCGGTCCAGTCGCTCCTGTTTGGCGGGATCGCCTTTGAGACGCCCAACACCACCGAGCCCGTTCCCGAAAACATCTCCGACCTGGTCTTTACGCTGTATCCCGATTTCCAGGCCATCGCGGAGGGCGCTTACGCCCGGCGCCTGCGCTACGTGCTCTACTTCGACAGCTCGGTACGAGGGCTCAACGCCGGCGCGCCCGTGGAGCTCAAGGGGATTCGCGTCGGCAGCGTTCACGACGTACGCCTGGAGTTCAACGCGGACGACACCAGCTTTCTGATCCCGGTGATCATCGAGCTGGAGCCCGATCGAATTGTCGGCCAGCAGAATCTCGAGCAGGCGCCCGAAAACATCCTGTCCACGCTGGTTGAGCGCGGTCTGCGGGCGCGGCTCCAGACCGGCAGCCTGCTCACCGGGCAACTGTTTGTCGAGCTCAACATGTATGACGAGGCGCCGCTGGATCTTCGCGGTGACGGCAAACAGCCTTACCCCGAACTGCCCACCATCGCCGGCAGCTTTGAGGCGATCACCGCCACGGTCGACCGTTTTATCTCGCAGCTCGATTCCATCGATCTCGAAGCGATGGCGGAAAACCTCAACGGCGTCCTGGCGGGCGCCAACAGTCTGATCAACACCGACATCAGTGGTGATGTAGCCACCGATCTACAGGCCTCGATCCGGTCACTGCGCAACGTGCTGAAGGACCTCGACGCCGGCAACCTGGATCAGACCCTCAGCGCCGCAAACACGGCGCTGGTGCAGCTGGACGAAGCGCTGGAGCTGACGAGCGACGTGCTGACGCCGTCCTCGCCGCTTCAGTACAACCTGACGCAGCTCACCGCGGAGCTCGAAGAAACCGCGCGCTCGATCCGCAACCTGATGGACCTGCTCCAGCGCCAGCCCAGCTCGCTGCTGTTCGGTAAGGACAATGATTCGGAGTCAGACCCATGATCACCGCTGCCTGTATCCGATCTACCCGACTGTTTGCCGCGACGCTTGCCTTGGCGCTCACCCTTGCCGGCTGCGCCGGTGGCGGTGGCGCGCCGACGCGTTACTACATCATTGGCCCGATTGAGGCTGATGCGCTGAGCCCAGGCGATGCGCCGTCCGCGGTACAGATCATCGGGCTGGATCTGCCTCAATACCTGGAGCGGGTCCAGATCGCGACCCAGGCGGCTCCGAACCGAATGCACTTTTCGGAGGCTCACCAGTGGAGTGAGAACCTGCGTAAGAACCTGCTGCGCACGCTGTCTCGCAACCTCTCGCGGCTGCTCGGCAGCCCCAGTATCGGCGCGCCCGGGGCGCGGAGCGCTACCGCACCGGATTACCGGGTGCGGGTCAGCGTCACGCAGTTTGAGCGAGACGTGGCTGGCACCGTTCGTCTCGACGCCAGCTGGCAGATTTTGGACGCCAGCGGCGCTCAGGCGGTACGCAGCTTTCAGAGTCAGCTGACCTCGGCGAGCACGGTCAGAGCGGGCGATTACGACGCAATTGTCGCGTCCATGCAAAGCCTGTTTGGCGAGCTGTCCGTGGCTATTGCGCGGCAGGTTGTCACTTTGGATGCCGATTCTTGACCCTGTCTCGCCCCATCGGTTTGATGACGGCGCTAATGCTGGCCGGCTGGTTAGCGCCAGTCGCTCCGCTCGATGCGCAGCCGGAGGAGTCATCCGCTGCGGTTGCCGCCGCGGAGCCTACCGGGTCTCCGATGGCCAACGCCTCGGGGCGGGACTTGATGGACGCGGTGTACGGCCGGCACCAGCGCTATCCTCACGTTTATGAGGAGCAGTCGATGGTGCTGGTGGACCGACACGGTCGCCGCGAGACTCGACGCCTGACGCTCTACTCGCGGCTCGAAGCGGACGGCAGCGTGAGGGTCCTGCTGCGCTTTACCGATCCCAGTGAACTGCTCGGCATGGCGCTGCTGGCCACGCTGTATCCAGACGGTACGTCAAAGCGCCAGGTGTTTTTGCCGGCGCTAGGGCGACAGCTGATCAGCAACAATTCGCTGAAAGGCGAAGATTTTGCGATCACGGATCCGCATTTTCTCGGCACCGATTTTTCGATCGAGAATCTCACCGGCGAAAACCTCGACCACTACCGCTACGAGCGTCGCCGCGACGCGCTGATGGATCAGGCGGAATATTACGTGGTCGACGCGTTCGACCCCGGCGTCGACCCCGCCACGGCGGCGCCGCTGCGGCGCCATTTCGTTATCAAGGAAGGGCTTTTCATTACCCGCACCGACCACTTCGCCGCAAACGGCGCGGTCGAGTCGCGGCAAACTCACCACGACCTGGTGGTGGTCAACGGCGAAACGTGGCGCGCCAACATGATGCTGATGAATAACCTGCGCGAGGTGCATCAGACGATTATCAAGGTCGACCAGCGCGTGTTCTCGCCGGACTACGTGCCCGATGAGGTGTTTACGGCCGACTGGATCTTCGCCAACGCGCCGGCGGTCGATGAGGAAGCGGCGGAGCCTCCTGATGACACAACGGATGCCGCCGCACCGCTGGAGGTGGACGCGTGATCAACGCGCTGTTCACGCTCGGCTTCCGGCGCCCGCTGTGGGTGGTGGCGCTGGTGACCGCCGTCACCGTCCTCGCGGCGATGGGGCTACCGAAGCTGGAGATCGACACCAGCTTCGGGAATCTGATCCCCGAAAATGATCCTGCCCGCGTGGCCTACCAGCAGGTGATGGAGGAGTTTGGGTCGGACAACCTGACCATCGTGTACGCCTCAGATAGTCTCCTCTGGACGCCGGAGGGCCTTCAGCGCCTGAATGAGCTCCAGCTTGCGCTCGAACGAATCGAGGACGTCGAGCGGGTCGACAGCGTTTTCAGCCTGCGCGCGATCCGCGGCATTGAGCCCGATGATCAAAATGCCCGCGCCGTGTCCCAGATCGAATCGATGCCGGTACTCGCCGACGTGCCCAAGACGCTGGCGGATGCCGAGGCGGCGCGCGACCGGGCTCTGGCTAACCCGCTGTACCTCGGCAACTTTCTGTCGACCGACGGTACCGCCACCGCCCTCCTGGTGTCGGTTGGCGATAACAACGATCGGCCGGACTTTGACCAGACGCTCAACGATGCGCTCGAGGCGGCCATGGCGCCGTTTCGGGGCGATTTCGACGGCCTGTTCCAGGTAGGCCCTCCGCGAATCCAGTCGGAGCTGGCCGCGAGCCTGAGCGGAGACTTCCGCCTCCTGGCGCCCCTGTCTGCCGCAGCGCTGGTGCTGGCGATGGTGGTGTTTCTGCGCAGCTCGGTGGCGGCGATGGTGCCGCTGGTGACGTCCGCACTGTCGATCATCTGGACTTTTGGTCTGCTCGGCTGGCTGGCCGTGCCGATGAATATGCTGAGCGCGATGATCCCGTCGCTCATCATCGCCATCGGCTCCACCGAAGACACGCACCTGATCGCGGCCTACTTTCGCGGGCTCGCCGAGCACCGACAACAGGAGCCCAACCAGGCCCGTCGCACCGCAATCCGCTACCTGGCGAGCCACGCCGGGCTGGCGCTGATTTTGACGGTGATCACCACCACGCTCGGTTTTGCGGCCAACCTGTTCAGCGATATCGGTCTAATCAAACAGTTTTCGATTGCCGCCACGGTCGCCATGGTCGCCAACGGTATCGTTACCGTGCTGGTTGTTCCGCCGCTGCTGTCGCAGCTCGGCCCTGCCCGACTGCCGCGGGCTTTTATCGCCGAGGCGGAGGCCAAAGCGCAGCAGCGGCCCGCTGTTCATCTGTCGGGTCGTATCGTCAATCTGTTTCGCCAATCGCAGCGCAGGTTCCCAATCGGCATCCTGCTGATCACCGCGGGGCTTGTCGTCTTTTTTCTTTACGAAGCGTCCAAGCTCTACGTCACCAACGATCCGCTGTCTTATTTCCCCAGCGATCGGCCGCTGGTTCAGGACACGCGCCGCATCAGCAGCGAACTTGCCGGTGTTCGGGTGTTTTTTGTCACGCTGAAAGCCGACTCCGATCGGGCGTTTCTGGAGCCGGACAACGTCCGAAAGCTCGCGGAGATCCAGGAGTTTGCGCGCGCGCAGGATGCCTACGACCGCAGCCTGTCGCTCGCTGATCACCTGCGCTACGTCAACGAACAGTTCCGGGGCCGCTTCGCCAGCAGCGACCTGCCCGAAACGCGCGCGCTGATCGCCCAGTACCTGCTTTTTTTCCACCGCAGCGAACTGGAAAGCTACGTCAGCCACGACTATCGCCGCGCCAACATCCTCGTGCGCCATTCCATCAGCGACTCCCATACGCTCAACGAATACGTACGGGAGCTCGAGGACGCGCTCGGAACGATTACGGGGCCAGGGATCCAGGCCGACATCGTCGGCGAAAACCTCATGGTCAATCAGGCCGCCGAAAGCCTGATGGTGGCGCAGCTCAAAGCGCTGGCGCTACTGCTGCTGCTGATCTTCGTCCTGATGTCGATCATGTTCACCTCCTTCAAGGGTGGCGCGCTGGCGCTGGTGCCCGCGATCATTCCCATCGCGCTGATGTTCGGCATCATGGGGCTGCTGAACATCCCGCTGAATCCAGGTACCGCCATGGTGGCGGTGATCGCTGTGGGAATTGCGGTAGACGGCACCATCCACCTGCTGGCGCGCTACAACGAACGCTGCCGCAAAACTTCTGACTACGTGCAGGCCGTCCATGACTCCATGGACGATGTGGCCACGCCCCTCATCAGCTCCAGCCTGGCGCTGGCGCTGGGCTTTGGGATGCTGCTCTTTTCCAACTTTACCGTCGTGGCCCAGTTCGGCGCCCTGGCAGCGGCCACGATGCTGATTTCCATTATCGCCAACCTGCTGGTCACTCCGATCCTGATGACCCGAATTCGTTTGGTTGGGCTCTATCAGATCCTCTCGATGCGGGTCGACCGCGAGGTGCTTGACCGCAGTACGCTGTTCAGCGGCATGTCCGGCTATCAGCGCCGCAAAGCCATTCTGATTTCGGAAATGCACGAGGTCGAAGCCGGTGAGCTGCTGGTGGAGCAAGGGGTGGTCGGCCGCAGCATGTATCTGATCCTGGAAGGGGAGGCCGAGGTGATTCGGCGGGACGGGGGCAGCAGCCGAACGCTGGCGATGCTGAAACCCGGAGAGATCTTCGGTGAGATCGGCTACATCCGCGCGGTGGAGCGTACCGCGGACGTGCGGGCGCGCACGCCGGTGACGGTGCTGCGCTTTCAGTTCGACCGCATGCAGAAAGACCTCAAGTTCTTCCCCACGATTGTCGCGAACCTCAACTTCAACATCAGCGCCATTCTAGGCGAGCGATTGGCCGACACGCTCGATCACGGCAACCCCGGCTGACACGCCTGCAGCGCACGATAAGGGCCCTGCCCTATACTGGCGGAGAACCGAACGGATGAGACCCACCTTATGAGCCAAAAGCTGTCGCGCCGAAGCGTTCTCTCCATCCTCGGATCAACGCCGGGACTGGCGGCGTTGCCCTCTCACGCTCAGGAGAGCCAGTCTCCCGTCTGGGACCTGCTGGTAGTCGGCGGCGGGAACGCCGGGATGCCGGCCGCCATCTTCGCCGCCGAGCGAGGCGCCCGGGTGCTGATCATCGATGCGGCGACCCAGCTTGGTGGGACGCTCTGGCTGTCCTCAGGCCAGATGAGCGCAGCCGGCACCCAGCTGCAGGCGAGCAAAGGGATCGAAGATTCCCCCCAATTGCACTACGACGACATTATGCGCATCAGCGAAGGGACGGCGGACCCCGATCTGGTTCGACTCGCGGTGTTCAACGCCGCGGCGACCTTCGACTGGCTGATGGACCACGGGCTCGATGTGCACGATGAACATCCCGTCACCGGCACCAATCACGAGCCCTACAGCCAGGCCCGCTACGCCTGGGGTAAAGATCAGGGACGGTCCATCATTCGCGTTCTCAACGAACAGCTTCAGCCGCACATCGACGCCGGTCGGGTATCGGTCAGCCTGCGGACGGAAGTGACCGAGCTGGTCCTGACGCCTGACGGATCGGTGGCAGGGGTGATCGCACGCGACGAAGCCGGCGAGGTGGTTCAGCACTCTGCACGCCATACGCTGCTGGCCTGCGGCGGTTATACGGCCAACGAAGACATGTTCCTGCAGCTCGAAGGCGCGCGCGACTTCGCTGATGTGACCTACCCCTACAGCCAGGGAGCAGGCATCACGCTGGCGTTAACCGCCGGCGGCTCCGTACGCGGCGGCGAACATCACCTGCCGCTGTTTGGCGCTGTGCTGGCCAGCGACAGCTATCCAGCCCGCATGATTGGCACCGTGCGACCCTGGCCGCCAGCTCGCCCGCCCTGGGAGATCTATGTCAACGCCCACGGCCAGCGATTCCTGCGTGAAGATATCCCCAGCCACCATGCCCATGAAAACGCCTTACTCGAGCAGCCCGAGGAACGGTGCTGGGTGATCTTTGACGAGGCCATCTTTACGCGTGCCCCGCAGCTCGTACGCGGCTCGTTTGCAGGGCCGCTCGACGCCGAGGACATCCGTCTGGCCTTCGACAGCGGGATGGCGATGTTTTACAAGGCCGACTCGATCGAGCAGCTTGCTAAGGCCGCGGGGATCGACGCAGCGGGCCTCGCCGCTACCGTTGCCGACTACAACCGCGGTCAGGCTGACGGCCGCGACAGCCTGGGCCGGCAGCACCTGCCGCTGCCCATTGCCGAACCCCCGTTCTACGCCGTTCAGCTACAAAGCTGGCTGCTGACCTCGTTTGCCGGGGTCGCGGTCGACGATCGGCTGCGGGTGATTCGTGAAGACGGCTCACCCGTCGCCAATCTCTATGCGGCCGGCGAGCTGCTCGGCTCAGGCCAGTTCAACGGCCGGTCCTACTGCGGCGGCATGCTGGTGACGCCCGCGTTGACCTTCGGCCGGCTTCTCGGTCAGAAACTGCTGGACTTTGCATAGCAACCGCTACGCCTTCAGAAAAGCCGCAACGGCATCCGCCCAGGCCTCGGGCTGCTGATCGACGATATCCACGCCACCGCCGTCGAGCTCGGCAAACGCAAAGTCCGGCCGCAGCTGCTTGGCTTCGTGCGCCTCCTCGTTGATCACATCACCGGTATTCGTGAGGATCAGGGTATCGTGCTTTACCTTTCTCATCGCCGCCGCGTGATCGTAAATAAACGCCGCATGGTGGCCAATCCAAAAGGGCGCGTAGCCCTGGAATTTCTCCACCGCGTAGCGCGTAATGGTTTTCGGGTCAGCGCCCTCTCCATACATTCGGAAGCGCGTGGCAAACGAGGCCTGCAGGTGACTGCCATCAACGAGGTAGCGGAAATCGATCTCCCGCTCCTGCAGGCCTTCGAGGTATTCCTGGCGCTGAGCGTCATCCACCGGCAGCGGCCCGTTGACGATCAGGCGACGCACCCGGGCCGGGAACTGAAGCGCTACTTCCGTTGCCACCATCGCGCCCGTGTGGTGCCCGAGCACGTCCGCCTGTGCAATCTCGAGATGATCGAGCACCGCGGGAATCACGCCCGCCCAGTCTTCGATGGTCGGCACAAACGGTGCCGGGTCCGACTCGCCAAAGCCTGGCGTATCAATACCGATCGCGCGGATCCCGCGCCGGTGAAGCGGCTCGTAGACGTTGCTGAACTGCCGAGAGGTCTGCGGCGCCTGGTGGCAAAGCACCAGCGGTAAGCCGGCGCCCGTGTCCCGGAAGTGCACCTGACCATACGGTCCGTCGGCATAGCCGCGACGCGGGACAAACGGTGCATCCATGGGGCCTGAACGCAGCGCGTAGGGATTGAGCTCCGCTCGCGTCTTGCGCGGCTCTGCGCGCACCGGCAGCGCGTTGGCCAGGATGGCGGCGCCCGCGGCGGCGGTGCCGAGCAGCAGCTGGCGACGGGTGGTTTCAACCATGAGCTTTTCTCCAAGCAGACCTCGGGGCGGGTAGCTGTTTCCAGCCGCTGTCCGCGTTGAACAGAAACGCCGTTGCGCGCCAGCGCGCCAAAATCGGCGCGGCCTCATCTCCCAGGCACAGCACAACCTTGGTTAAGGCATCAGCGATCATGCAATCTTCCGACAACACCGTGGCAAAAATCGATTTGTTGAGCGGTCGACGCCGGCGGCCGTCATAGTGCGGACCGGCTTTCGCGCTTTCGCGCATCCCATCGCCTGGGCCCGCGCAGCTGCTCGCCAGGCTGCCGCCGGATAGCTGGATGGTCGCCGCCTGATCGTTGCGTTGGCCTGGGACATCGAGCGTGACCGAGGCAGTCAGCGCATCGCTCACCCGACAGTCGCCGCCGGCATTCACCAGGCACGCCTTCACCTCGCCGGCAAGGCATCGGTGCAGCGCCCGGTCAACGGCAAACCCCTTGGCGATTCCGCCGAGGTCAAGCCAGAGCGGACGGCGGAACGATACCGTGTCGTCTGAGAGGACCTCGATGTCCTGCCAGGAGGCATTGGGGTCCGGTGCATCGCAAGACACCGGGCGCGGCAGGTGGCCGTCGCCGACCAGCTCCGCGGCCGTGGTGCAATCGAAATGCCCTTGGGACTGGCGCGACAGCTCACACGCGGCGCGGACGACTTTGACCGTTCGGGGATCCACCGTCACAACCTCCCGCGCCGCGCGCCGATTGAGTCGGGATACGTCGCTGTCCGGGAGATGAAAGCTCATCAGTTGATGGATGTTCTGAATCTCGGCAAAGGCATCCTGCACCGCCGCCTCACCCGCGTTGCGTTGCTCTGCCCGGCAGGAGATTTCGACTCGAGTTCCGAGATGCAGCTCCAGCCAACCGACCGTCGGCAAAGGCGAACGTTGCCTGGCGACCGCTACGCCGTCAGTCCGCATCGGGCAGATAGCGTGCGTGGATGGCAAGCAGCTTCTTGACGCCCTCAGCCACGTGGGTGGTCGACAACGTGGCGCCAGAAACGATCGGGACAACGTCCTCCGGCATCCAGCGTCCGTGGGTCGCTTTCGCCATCTGGCCAAGCCACTCATCCGTGTAGAGGCTGTCGCAGTAGCCTTCTTCACAGGTCAGGACCTCAAGCCCGGAAATCCGACCCTGCGTGTCGACCCCAAGCAGGTAGGTCACCACGTCGTTGAGTCCGTAGACCTGGTCGAGGAACAGCCAGTCGCCCGATTCGGCCCGCCAGGCCTTTACCTGCGGTCGGATCGAGGGAACCTGATATTCGTGTTTGAGCTTGGCGTAGTCCTGCGAGTTGAGCTTGAAGTCCGCAGGCGTGAGCGCCTCGTTGGGATAAATCCGCGCAATGCCCTGTTCCAGCGATTGGAACTGGTCAGCGACGGCCACGGCGCTTGCGCCAAGCGCAACCGCCGGCGCCAGCAGGAAGCGAAACTTCACCGCGCCCTTAGCATCGATTTACTAGACGCGAACGAAATGTCGAATGCCAAACCCCCGAATGACGGGCTCGGCCTTGGCGACCTCGTCGAAGCCCCGGGCCTGGATTTCTGCATTGAAGTCCATCTCGTGGTACTCCAGCGACCAGCGCTCGTTGTTCCAGCGGTGGTCCCACCAGCGTCCGAAAAGCGCCCGAGGAATCATCTGTTTGCCGCCGGAGATGAAATCGACGGGATAGTAGACGCCGCCGGGGCGTGTCACGCGCTGCGCTTCCGCAATCACCTGATGCGACACTGTTGCCGGCATTTCGTGGTGGGCGATGAAGCTGGTGACAATGTCAAAATAGCCGGCCGGGAAACCCATGTCTTCAGCCAGCCGCTGCACGTAGTTCACGTCGAAGCCCAGCCGCGCGGCCCGCATGTGCCCGTAGCGAACCATCGGCCCGCCGACGTCCAGCCCCCAGACCTCAGCGTCGGGAAAGCGCTCTTTGAGCGCCAGCGAAAACTGGCCAATGCCGCAGCCGTAATCGAGGATGCGCTTCACCTTGCCGTCAGCGGGCATCGGAATGTTCTCAGCAGCCCCGCGGTGGATCTGGTCCTGATTGTTGTGACCCCGGCCGCCAAAATAAAAGCTGTTGGTGCCGTAGTGATACATGTGGCCGGCAAACGGGTCACCCACGTAGCCACCCGGCTGGATGTGAATCTGGTGGCTGGCGTGTTCCGGAATCTGCAGCTGCGGATTCAGTTCGAGCGTGCCAGGCCCGCTGAGGTCGGCCGCCTCCATTTCCGACAGGTAGCGGTCGGCGTTGGCGTGGAGGTAATGCTGCAGGTTTTGCCAGGTCAGGCGCTGATTCGCGATCCAGGTATGCGGCGAGATGTTAATCGCCGGCTCATCCTCGATGAGCTGGAGCAACCCTTTCATATCCACCTTCACGGTCGGGTCGATCCCCTCTCGCTCGAGCAGGCGATCCAGCGCCGCATACGCGTTGGCGCGGATCGTCTTTCGGTGCATGTCGCGGAAGCCCTTGGTGAAGTCCTGCCGACTCTCGGCGTCGAACGAGCCGAGCCGCTGGTGTCGGCCATCTCCTCCGCGGGGTGCAAAAAAGGATTCGATGCGCTGCGCTTGGGTGGTCGCCTGCGCGCTGCTGCTGCCAGCCAGCGTGCCGGCACCCGCCGCTGCGGCGGCGCTGACCGCCGCCATATTCAGTAATTCACGTCTGTCCATCACGATTCACCACTCATGTCAGTCAGAACTGCGTAAAGCCGTTGTCGTCCGAAGAGATTTTTCGAAACGCCTTGTCGCCCAGCGGCGCCAGGGCCAGCGCGATGAAGCGATCACGCTCAGCTTCCCACGCCTCTTCCTGTTCCTTGCTGGGAACATATTTCGAAACCGCGTCAGCCGGGACGCCGTTCTCTTCTAAGATCGCCTCCAGCGCGCCAAGCCGGCGCCGGGTGGCCCAAAGCTCTGCACCCATAGCCACGAGGCAGGTGACGACGTTGTCCAGAGCCGGGTTACCGAGCATCTCCTGGGCGCCGAAGTCGAAGGGAACCGGTGAGCTGACGTAGGTCTCGCGGTCGGGTTTTTCGGTGGACTTGGACACGATATCTCTCCTGTCGAAAGATCTGGCCATTCCAATATAGACCAGGAACGGCGCGACATAAAAGCGGGCGCCGACCCGGAAACCGTTCCAGCTCCGGCAGGACCACCCTTAATCGCCGCTGGCGCTGCCTTCCTTGAGCCCCAGTGCGCGGCTCTGCCAGATATGAAACAGAAGGATCACCAGCGCCAAGAGGCCGGCAATCCAGTGAGACCAGGAAAGCCAGCTCCGAACCGTATCGCTGCCGACGTAGTAAAGGGTATAGCCGCTCAATGCCATCCACAGCGCCAGGGCGCAGAGGGTCCCGCCCGTCCAGCGCTTGAGCCTTTTCTGCCAGCCCGACTTGATGTGTATGTGCCACAGGAAGCCCAGCAGCCACACCGTCGGCAGCGCAAAAAGGGCGTGCGCCACCAGGAGCCATTTTTGCGCCGGATGGGGATTCTCAAAACCAAACTGATCCACGACGCGCACGAAATAGAAGCCGTACAGCCAGATCAGCCCCGATAGGAGCAAGCCGCCCGAAAGCCAGTAGATCGACAGTCGGTGGCTACGCTTCATGGCTCGGGTGCTCCGTGGCGCCGAAGACTTTGGCGTTTTGTGGTTGAACGCCGCCGTTGACCAATCGATCCGCTTTCAACTTGCCTCCCAGCCCTTTCGCCCGAACGGCGGCTCCGAGAGGATAGTACAACCTTCGTTTGTAGCACTGCCGAAGTATCGGCGAGGCAGTACAATGCGCCGCTCCTGGCCCGGCTCCTTAATCCGCCGTGAACGACGAACCGACAACCATTGCCGAACGCATCAACGCCACTCTGACGCCCGTCGCCGACGCCGTGTCAGCGGTGGTCTTCTTTTCGGTGGATCTGCTCGGCGTTTCGCTGCCGCTTGTTGTGGTTTGGCTGATGCTCGCGGGCTTGGTGCTGACGCTGGCGCTGGGCCTGATCAATATCCGCGGCTTCGGTCACGGCTGGAAGCTGTTGTTCACCCGGCGCGGCGACCCCAACGCGCCCGGAGAAATCACCCACTTTCAGGCCCTGTCGGCAGCGCTGTCCGGAACCATCGGCCTGGGCAACATCGCCTCGGTGCCCGTTGCCCTCACGCTGGGCGGGCCCGGCGCCCTGTTTTGGATGGTTGTCGCCGGATTTTTCGGGATGTCGGCCAAGTTTGCCGAATGCGCGCTGGCCGTGAAATATCGCCGCGTGCTTCCCGACGGACGCACGCTCGGTGGGCCGATGCTCTACATCGAAGCGGTGTTTGCCCGCCTGGGCATGAACCGCATGGGCAAGACGCTGGCCATCTTTTTTGCCGTCATGGCCATGGGCGCATCGGTGAGCGTTTTTCAGGTCAATCAGGCACACGCCCAGTTTGCCAACGTCACCGGCGTATCAGCCCCCGTGGTGTTCGGCGTGATCATGGCTTCGGCGGTGGCGGCGATTGTGCTCGGCGGCATTCGGCGCGTCGGCGCTGCCGCCCGGCTGATTGTCCCGGCGATGGGGCTGCTTTATGTCGGCGCTGCGCTGACCATTCTGGCGCTGAATATCGAGGCGATACCGGGCGCGGTCAGCGTGATCTTTGCCAGCGCCTTTGGGCTGGATGCCGCCGGCGGTGGCGTTGTCGGCGCGCTCATCAACGGGATGAAGCGCGCCACGTACTCCAGCGAGGCCGGCGTGGGCTCCGCCGCGATCGCCCACTCGGCGGTCAAAACCCGCGAGCCGCTCACCGAAGGGTACGTGGCACTCCTGGAGCCATTCATCGACACGATTGTGGTCTGTACCCTGACGGGGCTGGTAGTGGTCGTGACCGGCGTCTACGAACCGTTTCTCTTCCAGCCCGAGGCGGTCGGTATCGAAATCACCTCAGCGGCTTTTGCACAGACCTTCAGCTGGTTTCCCTACCTGCTGCTGGTCGCCTCGCTGCTGTTTGCGTTCAGCACGCTGGTGAGCTGGGCGTTCTACGGCAGCCAGGCAGCGGCTTATCTTTTTGGACCAACGCGAGCGACGGACGTGACCTTCAAGCTCGTTCTTTGCCTCCTGCTGTCCACCGGCGCCGCCGTATCGCTGTCAGCGATCCTCAATTTCATCGACTCCATGCTGTTTGCGATGGCGGTCCCAAACGTGATCGCCCTGTATCTGCTGCTGCCGGAGTTGCGCCGGGACGTTGAGGACTATCGGAAGCGGGGCCGCCCGGCCGGCTGACGAATCAGGCCGTTGACGCCCCAGGCGTCAAAAATCTCCGGATTTGTCGCTTTTACGGCGGTGACCGTCAGTTTTTTCACGGTTTGCCGGTTGGAACCGCCGCCGCTGCTGCAGGCCGGTCCGTCACCAATGGCGCTCTAGGCCGCTGATTTTGCTCCAGAATACCGAGAAATAGCGCAATCATCGCCGGGCTGGCACGAGCCTTGCTCTGTATTTGCTAGCACTTCGACGGAACACAGAACTCAACAGCGGGCACTTAGCATGAATACACAAACCGAATCAGCCAACGTCACCCCCATCAACCTGTCGGCGGCGGCGAATGAGACCCACCTCGACACGTCGCTCGAAGCAGGCAGCCACGACCGCTGGATCATGAGTGAAATTGTTGACGGGCTGATGATGATCGCCGACAGCATCTGCGCCGACGCGGCAAACGATCCCCTCATCAACCCCTGACGGCCTACCTTGTCCTGGCGATGCGAATCAGCAGTAGCTGCTCGCGCCACCCCGAGGGAGCATTAAAGACCGATCGGTCGGCATAAGCGAGGTACGCCTCTCGCAAGAATTGCCGGCACGCGTCAGACTTCGGATAGCCCGACGAGTTCCTACACGCTGGGTCGGTAGATTGGTCGCCCAGCTGCATTTCCAGGTAAGCGTAGCGAGACCATTCTTGTTTGGCGGAGTTTTCCAGCATAACCTCCGGATACATTTCCGCAGCCGCCTTTCGATATTGCTCAATCCGCTTCGGGTTTGTGCGCTGTGCCATAGATTGCCAGGATTTCAGATCCATTCCTCGGTCTGCCAACGCATGCCGCTCGAAAGCCTCCTCGGCAGAATCCCCTGCCCCAACCGACTCCAGCGCATCCGCCAAAGCCAGCATGTTGAGGCGATTTTGTTCAACCGTAACGGCGTCGTAAGACTGAGGATGGCGGTCAAAAACAAAACGCTCGACGCCCGCCTGCGAAAGGTCCAGCCCCAGCTCGGCTGCATACGAGCTGGCCAACGTCGGTTCGAGCCAGACAACAAACGCCCGCAAACACTCCGTGTTGGTGTCCGGAGAAAAGCCGCCGCCGGCGAGAATCACGCCGCCTGATTCACCGACCCCGGAGCTGGCGATTGAGACTGACATCTGCGGCTGAGGTTTGGCTTCACCCGTAGGCCGCCGGAAGTTATCGAAGGTTTGGCTCTCCTCGGAAAACATGGCTTCGAAGTCCACAATCTCGTGACGGACCTCAGGCGTAAGCTTTTGCTGCAGGTATAGGTCAAGCTGGCGCCCCGCCGGCTCCGATAGCTCGGATCGAACAGCCTCCCAACGATTGTCCCGGTGCGCCAGTTCAGCTTCCTGAAGCGCCATCACGGCGCGACCAGCGGCAGCGGGATCGGCAAGGTTTTCGGGCGTCTTGAGAGCCTCCCATCGTTCGGTGGAAGCGGCGCGATAGTGGCAGAGATCCCATGCCGTTTGCGCCAGCATCCGGGCATCCGCGAGCGGAAAATCCAGCGATTTCGGATACTCCGGGAACCGCCCAAAGAGACGCTCCACTACTGCGCCCCGGGGAATCAGCTCAGGTTCGAGCGCACCATCAATGATGGTGTAATAACGCAGTGGATCAAACCTTCCCGCACTGACGAACGGGGCAACACAGAACAAAATACAGAAGAGCGCGGTAATAGACTGCTTCATACAGCCAGGATACGACATCATTCGTGCAGGAAAAAGTGCCGATTGATGGCCTAGATGCCTCGGCCGAATAACGCGCTACGGCATATCCCGCGACGGCTCCCGGCCAGCACTGCGCCCGAACAGCCAGTCGAAGAACTGACGCGTCCGGTTGGCCAGGTCGATCTGCAGCAGGTACATGCAGGGCACCAGAATCAGCGTGATCACCGTGGCGAACAGGATGCCGAAGCTCAGTGAGATCGCCATCGGGATCAGAAACTGCGCCTGAGTGCTGGTTTCCAGCAGGATCGGCATTAGCCCCGCGGCGGTTGTCAGCGAGGTTAGAATAATCGCCCGGAACCGCGCCTTGCCGGATTCGATCACCGCATCCACGGGCGACTGCCCCTCCAGCCTTGCCTTGTTCACGAAGTCGATCATGATCAGGCTGTCGTTCACCACCACGCCCGCAAGCGCAATCAGCCCAAACACCGAGAACAGGCTAATCGCCTCACCCATCACCAGGTGGCCGATAACCGCGCCGACAAAGCCGAACGGAATCACGGACATGATCACGAGCGGCTGGCTGTACGACCGCAGCGGAATCGCGATCAGGGCATAGATGAGAAACAGCGCCGCAATCCCGGCGACCGAGATATCCCGCTGTGCCTCCTGCTCCTCCAGGCTGCTCCCCGACAGCTTGTACTCAAGCCCCGGATAGCGGGCCACAATGTCGGGAATAATCGTGCGGCCGACGTCTTCGATCACCGAGCGCGGCTGGGCGACCACCGGGTCAACGTCAGCGGTAACCGTGACGGTGCGCTCCCCGTTCTCCCGATAGATCACCGAGTAAGCGTTTGCGTACGTCACCTCAGCCACCTCGGAGAACGGCACCTGATCGCCGTCCTGAGTGGTGATCAGCATCTCCTCAAGGTTTTCCACCGAGCGGCGCTCGTTCTCGGGATAGCGGAGCATGACCTTCAGCTCGTCCGAGCCGCGCTGGATGCGCTGGACCTCCTCACCAAAAAACGCCTGACGCACCTGCGTACCGAGGTTCGCCAGCGTGATGCCGAGCGCTTCGGCTGACGGTTTGATGCGCAGCTGGATCTCGTCACCGCCGGAGCTGGAATTGTTGACGATATCGAAGACGCCCTGGTAGGCGTTCAACTCTACCGCCAGCTCGTCGGCAGCCTGTTCAAGCGCGCGATAGTCGCTGCCGGTAAACGCAAAGCTCAGCGGCGGACCGCCGCCGAGCGGATTGCCGTTGGAGAACGTGATCGTACGCACACCAGGCAGATCGGGCAGCTCATCGCGCCAGCGGTTGGTGAGATCCTCGAGGCTGATCGTGCTCAGCTCCGTTGCCGGTGTCTCCACCAGCACCAGGCCGGTGCCCGCCCCTTGGGTGAATGTAGCGACGTGCAGCAGCGGATCCACGGCGTCCAGAGACTCTTTGAGGTACCGGTCGCGGGCGATGTAGACCGCCTCCTCCATCTGGAGCAGCGCGTCGTTGCGACGTTCGGTGGAGGTGCCCTTCTCCATCGACATCTCAAGCTGAATAATTTCGCCGGGAATCTCGGGGAAAAACACAAACCGCAGCAGTCCGCCGCCGAACAGTCCCGCTGAAACCACCAGCATCGAACAGAACATGACCACGGTGATGCCGCGAAACCGCACGGCCCATGCCACCGCCGGACTGTAGAGATGGTCAATCGCCCAGTGCAGCCCGTGCTGCGTGTGGCGCTGGGCTCGCTCGATGGCCTTCAGGGGCCAGCGCCATAAGGGGGTACGGCGATAAGGGCTGAAAATCTCGTCTTCATCAACGGCCGGAATCGACGCATGCGCCAGGTGAGCAGGCAATATCAGTTTCGATTCGACCAGCGAAAACAACAGACACAGCGCCACCACTACGGATACCGATTCCAGGAATGGCCCCGCGAAACCGCCGACGGCCAGCATCGGCGCAAAGGCTGCGATGGTGGTCAGCACCCCGAAGGTGGCCGCCACCGCAACCCGATTGGCACCCTGAATAACCGTCCGAATGGAATGCCCTTTCTCCCGGACGCTGGTGTAGATGCTCTCACCGATGATGATCGCGTCATCCACGACAATCCCCAGCACCAGGATGAAGCCGAACAGGCTGATCATGTTGATCGTCACCGGCCAGGGGTTCAGCGGCATCAGCCACAGGGCCCCGCAGAACGCGACCGGGATTCCGACGATGACCCACAGCGCAAACTTCAGGCGCAGAAACAGGGTCAGCACAATAAACACCAGCGCCGCACCCTGCAGCAGGTTGCGGAACATAAGGTCCAGCCGTTGCTCCAGATACTTTGAGCGATCGACCCACACGTCGACCTCAACGCCCTCGGGCAACTTCGCTCGGATCTCGTTCATATAGCCTTTGACCCGGGCGGAGGTCTCCAGCTCATTTTCCTGACCGCCAGCGAGCACGTTCAGGGTGGCGACGCGCTCACGCTGAAATCGCCCGAAGCCTTTGGTGTTTTCAAACCCGTCTTCGATCGTCGCGATGTCCCGCAGCCGCAGGCGGGTGCCATCGGGGAAGGTTCGCACTACCAGGTCGCCAAATTTATCGCCCGTGTAAACCTGGCCTTGGGTTCTCAGCAGGATGTCGCCGCCGTCGGTCTGCAGCGTGCCGCCGGGAATATCCCGCGAGCTATTGCGAATGGCTAACGCAATCTCGCTCATGGTGAGCTGATAGCGTCGCAACGTGTCCTCCGACACGTTGATGCTGATTTCGTAGTCGCGCTCGCCGTAGCTGATGACGTCGTTGATGCCGGGCAGCGCCAGCAGACCGGTTTTGATCTCCTGGGCGAGCGCCTTGCGGGCAAACTCGTCAAGCTCGCCATAGACCGAGATAAAAATCACGGGGAAGTTCAGCGCCTGGCGTTCGATGACCGGTCGTTCGGCGAGCTCAGGAAACGTGTTGATCGCGTCGACCCGCGACTTAACCTCGTTCAGTACCTGGTCGAGGTCCGCGTCCGGCTCGACGTCGACGATGACCGTCCCGACGCCCTCGCTGGAGCGGCCGTTGATCTCTTCGATGCCCGCAACGTCCTGCAGTGACTCCTCGATCTTGACGACGATGCCCTCTTCCACTTCTTGCGGGGCGGCGCCGGGAAACACGACGGATACCTGCAGCTTGTCCAGCTCAAAGTCTGGCGTGGTCTGTTTGCGGATGGTGGTTGCCGAGTAGATGCCCAGCCCGAGGATCAGGAACATCATAAGGTTGGCCGCCACGTTGTTGTGGGCAAACCACGCGATAATCCCGCTTTGCTGGCCGGGAGCGCTCATCGTGCGCCCGCCTCAGCACCACCCTCCAGGGCGGAAGAGCTGTCAGACATGGTTTCCTCCGGAATCGCGGTGCGTACCTTCGTGCCGTTGAGCGGGGCGTCGAGCCGGGTCGTCAGGACGCGACGCTCCACGAGCTGCGCGGCGTCGAGATAAGCAAATTCAGTGTCGGTACGCAGAAAGGTCAGCTCGCGAAAACGCAGCTTCAATTCGTCGTCGACGAACACCACCTGGTTGCCGTTGCGCACTAAGAGCCGCGGGATGCGAACCACGTTTTCCACCGACACGCCGTCGATACTGGCCGTCACGAAAGTGCCGACCGGCAGTGGCGTAATCGCCTCATCAGCCAGCGCCAGCCGGTAGGGGTCGTTGACACGGGCGACGGCAAAGACCATCCGGTTACGTTCGTCGACGATGCCCTCGGTGCGGACTATGCGCGCCGTCCACCTTGCAGGTCGGCCCCGGAAGCTTCCCTCAAGGGCCACCGAAGGGCCTCCGTCAGCCACCTCTTCCCCGACCAGCGGCAGGGAAACAAACGACAGCTCGGTGTCTGGCAGCGGCAGACGTACCTCCACCGCGTCGGTAGCGAACAACACGCCGAGCGGGGTGCCAGGCGCAACGTAGTCTCCGAGCTGGGCCGAGCGACTCCGAACAATACCTTTATAAGGTGCACGCACAATCGACCGCTCGAGGTTCCGATCCGCGGAAACCAGATCCGCGTTGGCTGCCGCCAGCGCCGCCTCGGCGGAGGCGAGCTCCGCTTCAGCTCGGTACCCCTGCTCGCGAAGGCGGCTGGCGCCGTCGTATTCCACCTTGCGCTGCCGGAGAGCGGCTTTGGCCCGCTCCAGTGTTACCTCGTAGTTCACCGGATCGATGCGCAGCAGCACGTCACCCTTTTCGAACACGCCGCCGGCAATAAACCGCTCGGACATGGCGGTGATGCTGCCAGCCACCTCGGCAGAAAGCGCCGTCTGGGTAAGCGGCTGGACCGTTCCCTGGCTTTCAACCGTAAACTGCACCTGATCGGGCACCAGCGTCAGCACGTCAACCAACGGGGGCAGGAGCTCCTTTGGTTTACGGTCCGGCGGCTGGCGAGTTGCGCTCAGGCCGATCGCCACCGCTACCGCCAGCATCAGGATGCCGGCGCCGACGACAAAGCGCAGTAGGCGGGCGAGCCATTTTCTTTTCATTTTCGTATCTTGCTCGGTCGTTAGGCGGGTGGCCTGTCCCAAAAGTCCCCGCGATTTCTGGCCTTAGCGGCCTCTCGCCCGCCAGCGGCGTAAAGCTGACATGCCGCCGGTATGGTGTGTGTGAAGGCAAACAAGGCGGCCCATTTGTCGAGCCATTCTACCAAATACCGTTGACTTATAATCGGAAGTCGATCGACCGGGCAGGGGTAGTCATGAGCAAAACGATATCGCGTCGAGACTTTACCCTCGGCACGCTGGCGGCTGTCGGCGGGCTGGCGGCGGCCCGCGCCGCCGAGCCGCAATCAGACCTCACCCAACTCTACAGCGAAGCGGATGCCCTGACGCTGGCCGAACACGTTCGTGCAGGCGACGTTTCACCGGCCGAACTCCTCGAGGAAGCCATCGCCAGAACCGAGCGGGTCAATCCAAAGATCAACGCCGTCACCACCCAGCACTTCGAGCTGGCGCGGGCATACGTCAGGGAACAGCCTTTGCCGAGCGGCCCCTTCCGCGGCGTCCCGTTTCTGCTCAAAGACCTCGGCGCTCGACTCGCCGGTACGGTGACCACCGGCGGTTCGCGGCTGCTCAAGGGCATCGAGGCGCCGCAGGACGATGTCCTGACGCAGCGCTATAAGCAGGCCGGCCTGGTGATCTTTGGCAAGACCAACACGCCGGAGTTTGGCATGGCGCTGACCACCGAGCCCTACCTGTTTGGCCCCTGCCGCAACCCGTGGAATCTTAAACACAGCACAGCCGGCTCCAGCGGCGGCGCCGCGGCAGCGGTGGCGGCCGGTATTGTGCCGATGGCCAACGCCACTGACGGCGGTGGATCGATCCGGGTCCCCGCAGCCGCCTGCGGTCTGTTTGGCCTGAAGCCGACCCGCGCGCTGACGCCGCGCGCTGTCGGGCCCAGCATGATGTCCGTTTCTCACGTGATATCGCGGTCGGTGCGCGACAGCGCGGCGGCGCTTGACGTCACCGCCGGCTACGCGCCCGGCCTGCCGTTTGTGTCACCCGAGCCCGTCGGGGGCTATCGATTGGCCGTGAGCCAAGCGCCCGAACCCCTGCGCGTGGCGCTGGTGACCGATGAGCCGGAGCTAAGACTCGACCCCGGCGTGGCGGCGGCGATCGACAAGGTGGCCAAGAAGCTTGAAGAACTGGGCCATCGGGTCGAAGAGGCCGCACCGGGCGTGGATTTTGACCGTCTGAACCAGGCGCAAAACACGATGATCCTGGCCGAGTTTTCTCAGGGTATGCAGAGTCTTGCCAGCGCCATTGGCCGGCCGCTGGACGCCAGCACCCTGGAGCGGCTGTCGCTCGAATTTGTCGAGGTGGGCGCGGCGACCAGCGCCACCGAGTACGTCGCAGCCTGGGAGCATGTTCAGTCCGTGACCCGAAGCCTCGCCGGATTTTTTGAGCGATACGACCTGATGCTGAGCCCGGTCACGGTGACGCCGCCGCCAAAGCTAGGCGTAATCAACGAGCAGCCGGAGGACAACTACCAGGAGTTTGTCGACCGTTTTCGCACCTACTCAGCGTACACGCCGCTGCAGAATCTCACCGGCATGCCCGCCGCTTCCCTACCGGTAGGCCTGTCCAAAGACGGCCTGCCCGTGGCGGCGATGATCAGCGCCGGCCTGGGTCACGACGCGCGGATCCTGGCGGTCAGCGCCCAGCTCGAGCAGGCGCTGCCTTTCGAACGGCGCCGGCCGCCCGTCTATGCCGGCTAAGCGGATGCCAGGAAATCTGTTTGCGGCGTATGCCGAGTGCTTTGACCACTGGGCTGACAAAGATGCGGTGATCACAGACAGCGGCACGCGACTGAGCTTTGCCGACCTGGACCAGCATTCTGCCCGCATGGCAGGTGCGCTAAAGAGGTTGGGCGTCGTTAAGGGAGACCGGGTCACGGCACAGGTCCACAAGTCGCCCGAAGCGCTGTGTCTCTATCTGGCCTGCCTGCGGGCTGGCGCCGTGTTCCATCCGCTCAACACCGGCTACCAGCCGGCGGAGCTCGCGTATTTTGTCGGCAACGCTGAGCCGAAGGTGATTGTGACCGACCCGGCCAGCCTGGACCTGTTTTGTGGTCTGCCCGGCAGCCCACAGACGGTGCTCACCCTCGATCATAGCGGCCTCGGGACGTTGGCAGACGCAGCGGCTGATCAAGCGGACACCTTCATCAACGTGTCCTGCGATGCTCACGACAGCGCGGCGCTGCTGTACTCGTCCGGCACCACCGGACAGCCCAAAGGGATCGACCTCAGCCACGGCAATCTGCTCAGCAACGCTTGGGTCCTCACCGACTGGTGGCAGTTCAGCGAGCGGGATGTTCTGCTGCACGCGCTCCCAATCTTTCACGTGCACGGCCTGTTTGTCGCCGTCGGCTGCGCGCTGCTCAGCGGCGCCAGCATGCGGTGGCAGCCCGGATTTTCGGTCGACGCCGTGATCGACGCCCTGCCCGACTGCAGCGTGATGATGGGGGTGCCGACCTACTACACCCGGCTGTTGGCAAGCCCGCGGTTCACTCGCGAGGTCAGCGCCGATCGTCGGCTGTATATCTCCGGTTCGGCACCGCTGCTGGCCGAGACCTTTGAGGCGTTCGAAGCGCAGACCGGACATCGTATTGTCGAACGCTACGGCCTGACGGAAACGGTGATCAACACGTCGAGCCCCCTGGACGGTGATCGCAAAGCCGGCACCGTCGGGGTGCCCCTTCCCAATGTTGAGCTGCGTGTCGTTGATGACGCCGGCCACTCGCTGGGTCCGGGCGAGACCGGGCAGATTGAGGTCCGCGGCCCCAACGTCTTTAAGGGCTACTGGCAGATGCCCGACAAAACCCGCGAGGACTTTACCGGCGACGGCTTTTTCCGCACCGGCGACAACGGCGAGTGGGACAACGACGGTTACCTGGCCATCGTCGGTCGAGCCAAAGACATGGTGATCAGCGGCGGTCTAAACGTCTACCCACGGGAGGTTGAGCTCCTGCTGGATGGCCTGGAGGGCGTTGCCGAATCGGCGGTGATCGGCGTGCCTCACCCGGACTTTGGTGAGGCTGTGGTGGCGGTGGTTGTCCCGCTGGACGGCGCCGCGCTCGACGAAGATGCGCTGCGCGACGCGCTGAAACCGCTCATCGCGGCGTTTAAGGTCCCCAAGCGCATTACGACTATGGCCGAGCTGCCGCGCAATACGATGGGGAAGGTCCAGAAAAACCGGTTGCGAGATCGATATCGCGGCCTGTTTGAGGCCGAAGCTTAGCGAGCTATTCCTCCCGCGGATAAACCCGGCGACCGGCAAACCAGGTTTCGCGCGGACGAATACCGCTGATGTCTCCGGCCGGTATTTCCAGCAGGTTGTCATCCAGGATGAGAAAGTCCGCCGATTTGCCCACCGCCAGCGAACCCGTCTCACCCTCCAGACGCAGCGCTCGCGCGCCTTCGATGGTGTAGATCCGAATGGCCTCTTCCACGGTAATTGCTTGCTCTGGCCATAGCTGGGCCCGCGAGTCGGCCAAGGGGTCGCTTCGCGTCACCAGCGACTCGATGCCAATCCAAGGGTCGGCGCTTTTCGCGACCGCCGGCCAATCGGAGCCCGCCAGCAGCCCGGCGCCGCTGTCGATCAGGTCGCGCACCGGGAAGTAGTACTGGCCCCGCTCTTCACCCACCGCCTGGTAAATCGCATCGATGATCGGCGAGGGATACCAGAGGATCGGCGACAGGTCGGCCACGGCATTCAGCGTTTTAAAGCGAGGCACATCCTGCGGGCTGATGTAGCCGGCATGGGCCAGCTCATGACGCAGCCCGCTGGCGCCGTTGGCGTCGCGGGCCGCCTCGATGGCGTCCAGCGCTGCGCGCACCGAGCGGTCGCCGGCGGCGTGCATCTTGACGGTAAAACCGCGCCGGTCCAGCTCGATCACGTCTCGGGCCAGCGCTTGGGGGGCAATCAGCAGCGGCCCGCCGCTGAAGTTTGAGCCGTGTTTGTGGTCGGCCAGATAAGGCGCGAGCATCGCCGCCGTTCGTGCCGGGGTCGGCACACCATCGAGAAACAGCTTCACAAAGTTGGTGTGGACGCGCCGGCCGGCGTATCGCTCCCGGGCAGCTTCGTAGAACCGATAGTCCAAGCCGGTGATGCGCCGTCCATCGGGACCACGCAGGCTCACCGCCACGTTGAGGTCCAGCCCGCCACGGTCGGCCAGAGCGGTGTCCATCGCCTTCCAGGCTTTTGACTCCCAGGGATGGGTCGAGGCGTCCTTGATACCGGTAATCCCAAATGCTGACGCGGTCCGCATGAAGTGTTCAACGGCCTGGGCGGTTTGTTCGGAGCTGTATTCGGGCATCACGTCCTGCATCATCTTGGCGGCGGTCTCCAGCAGCACCCCGTTGGGTGTGCCGTCCGCCTCCCGCAGAAAGCTGCCGCCCGGCGGATCCGGGGTCTCTTTGTCGATCCCGGCCAGCGCCAGTGCCCGGCTGTTGACCCAGCCGTTGTGCAGGCTGTCGTCTCGCAGATACACCGCTTTGTCGCCCGATACTGCATCGAGGAGCTGCCGCGGGGACGCGAGCTCATGCGTTTCGAAAAACGCGCTGTCCCACTGCCCGCCGATGATCCAGTCGCTCTCCGGCTGCTCGACAACACAGCGGGCGATCGCCTGCTGGACCTGCTCCGGCGTAGCGCTGAAGGGAAAGCTGCATGCATAGAGCGTTTGCAGGCTGCCGCGGATCGGATGCAGGTGCGCGTCGATCAGCCCCGGCAGCACCATCTTCCCGGCCAGGTCGATGCGTTCCGCGCCCGACTCCGCCTCTTGGAGAGCCGTTTTGCTGTCGCCGATAAACACGATCCGCTCGCCGTCGATGACCATCGCCTCCGCCTGCGGTAGTGACGGGTCGACGGTGTAGACCACGCCGTCGAGAAAAACCCGCTGGCTGCTTGGTTGCTGCGGCTCACGCAAGGTGGTTCCGCACGCGCCCAGTGCCAAGAGCAACACGGTCAGGGCTGTACTCTTCACGCTCAAGCTTCCCATAGGACTCTCCAAGATCATTGGACACACCCTGGCGGCCTTTGACGGCCGCAGCCGGTGGCCTGCTGCACCGCCCACGCTGCCTGGAGGACGCCAAAATCATCTCCGTATCGACCCACAATCTGCAGCCCAACCGGCAGCCCTTCGTCGGTGAAGCCGACGGGTACCGAGACCGCCGGGTGCCCGGGAACGGTGATGAAGTAGCACGACCGCATCCAGTCCAGATAGGAGTGCATCAGCTCACCGGCGACGGACTCGGGGTACGGCATGTCCACCGGAAACGGATGCAGCTGGGTGACCGGCAACAGGAGATACTCAAAGCGCTCGAAGAAGCGGTCAAAGCGTTGGCGAATCCGTTCGAGCTCCAGCTGCGCGTCTTCGACTTTTTTTGGGCTGAGCTTGAGCCCCTGCTCAATGTTCCAGATCAGCGTCTGCTTGTAGTCTGCACGATGGTGGTCGAGCGCCGGGCCCAACATTCCCGCGTACAGGCTGGCCCGCAGCGTTTTGAACACCTCATCGATGCCGGCGAGGTCCGGCAGTTCCTCAGACAACACGGCGCCCGCGTCAGCCAAAACCTCAGCACCGCGTTCGACGTAAGCCGCCATCCCCTCAACCAGCGGCAGCTGTCCGGCATAGTCGGCGGCAACGGCGACCGCACACCCGCTGAAGCTGCGGGCTAGCGCCTTGGAGAAATCCTGCTCACTCAGCCGCCGGGACAGCGGACAGCGCGAATCAGGTCCGGCGATGGCGCTCATGAACAGCGCCACGTCCTCAACGGTTCTCGCCATCGGCCCCTCTACCGGCAAGGTCGCCAGCGGGTACTGCGTCGGCCAGCTCGGGACGCGTCCCGGCGTCGGGCGGAGCCCCACTACGTTGCACCAGGCCGCCGGGTTGCGCAGCGAGCCGCCCATGTCGCTGCCGTCAGCCAGGCTGACCATCCCCGCGGCCAGCGCCACCGCCGCACCACCGCTGCTGCCGCCGCACGTGAGCTCGGGGTTGTAGGGATTGCGCGTGACGCCAAAAACCTCGTTGAAGGTCTGTGATCCAGCGCCGAATTCCGGCGTATTGGTTTTGCCGAGCATGATGGCGCCGGCGTTGTGCATGCGCTGGACCAGCAACGAGTTTTCCTCGGGCACAAAGTCAGCCTTGGTCTTGGAGCCAAAGGTGGTCCGCACACCCTTGGTCAGGGCCAGATCTTTGTGGGCCACGGGCAAACCGGCGAGCGGCCCGAGAACCTCGCCGCGGGCCAGGCGATCGTCGAGGCTTTGGGCTGTCTCCAACGCCTGCGCGTCGGTCCGGGTCACCACCGCGTTGAGCCGCTCGTTGCAGAAGTCCAGCTGCGCCAAATGGGCTGAGACCACCTCGGTGCACGAGACCTCGCGCCGGCGGATGAGATCTGCCAGCTCAGCGGCTGATTTCCAGACTAGCTCTTGCAGAGCCATGTTCTCCTCAGTCAGACCAAAAAAAGGGCCGCCCTAAGTTTGCCTCAGGGCGGCCCAAGTGGGCCGCTTGACCATTTCGGTCTCCTCAGTCGTCACCTGGGCCTGGCTGGAAAGGCGCGAGCCGCAGCCAATGGCCGTAGCCCTTGGCAAGGCTTGCAACGCCGCCAGGCGGGTCCAGGTGGCGACCCGCAGGGCGGGCGTCTCAGGCACCATTCCGGCGTTGATCCGCTATGGTCATAACATCGATTATGACCACGACAAATCGCTAAGGCCCGACGCCTGACACGCTCGCTGAGGAGACTGAAATGGCCAAGCGGCCCACTAGCCGGGCGTTATGCGTTAGAAGCGATAGTTCAAAGACACGCCGTAGGTGCGCGGCATGCCGTTGGCCCGGACCAGAGGTCCATTGCCGCCCTGGTAAGCGGCCGGAAAATAGTACTCGTCGGTAATGTTTCGGCCCCACAGCATGGCACGCCAGGTCCCATCAGCGTTCCCGACGCCAAACCGCAGGTTGGCGATGGTGAAATCGTCGGTGGCGTCGGTCACCTGGGCACCGCCGGTGGTTTCGTCGGTATAGTTCGCGTCGCCCCCGAGGAAAACCTCCATACCGTTGGACATGGGCCAGACGTACTCAGCACGCACGCTGTAGGAAAGGTCGGGCGCCATAGCCAGCTCGATGCCGGAGGCGTCGCGGAAGACCGTGTTGGGCCAGACGCTGAGGTCCTGATCCACCGCCAGCCACTCGTCCACATTCGTATCGAGCAGCGCTACCGTCGCCTGCAGCATCAGCTGCTCGGTGGCGGCCCACTGCAGGTCGATCTCCGCGCCTTTGATGGTCGACTCCGGCACGTTGGTAAGCCCGGAGATGTTGCCGACAAAGGTCACCGCCCGATCCTGCTCCTGCTTGTCTTTATAGTCGTAGTAGAAAGCCGCCGCGTTGAGCTGCATCGCGCCGTCCAGCAGCGTCGACTTGAGGCCCACCTCAAAGGAGTTCAGTTTTTCCGGCCGGTAGGAGCGCAGCTGCTGGGTCGTATTGGAGTTGGCGCCGTTAAAGCCGCCGGACTTAAACCCGTTGGCCAGCGTAGCGTAGAGCAGGACGTCTTCGTTGACCGCATAGTCCAGGCCGATCTTGCCCATCCAGCGACCGACGCTGATGGCCTCTTCGTAAACCCGGAACGCGTCGTTGACGTTGGGGCCGCCGATCAACGCGAAGATAAACGTCGGCGAAGTGGGGTCATCATCGATCGTTCCGCAGTCGCCGGGCCCGAGGGTCGCGCCGAACTGGGCGTTCAGAAAACCCGCCAGGCTGCCGTCATCGGCGACGAACGTGCATCCACTCCAGTCGCGATCCTCTTCGGTATAGCGTGCGCCCACCGTCAGGCGCATCTTCTCCGAAAACTGCCACTCGACGTGCCCGAACACCGCCTGCGAATCGGTGTTCTGAACGTAGATGGTGTCGAGCTCGCGGATCGGTGTCGGCGCAAACAAACCGACGCCGAAGGGGATGGACCCCAGGCCGAACACCGAATCGGACATGAAGTAGTGGTAATACTCATCCACCTCGTCATCGGAGTAGTACAAACCGGCGATCCAGTTCAGGTTTTCCGTGGCGCCGCTCAGGCGCAGCTCCTGGGAGAAAACCTGCAGATCCGTGGTGTTGATGTTGCTGGAGTCGTTGAAAAAACCGCCGTCCCAGTCGTTGGACTCCACCCGGTCAAAGTCGTCGTAAGCGGTGATCGAGGTCAGCGTCATGCCGCCGATGTCCCACTCGAGCTTGGCGGAAATGCCGGTCAGCTGATTGTCCCGCTGGGGCCGTAGGTCGAAGGTGCGACCGGTGATCGGGCTGGTGTAGCTGTTGGTCCAGTCCGCAGTTTCGTTGTCGCCGGTGCGGTACCACGGCGGCGTTTGGCCAAAAAACTGCCCCGTCGGCAGGATGTACTGATCGAGCGGCGTGTAGGGGTTCACGAACTCACCCAAGCCCACAATCCGGCCGTCGTAGGCCGTGTTGGCACGGTTGTCGGACTGATCGTCCACGTGATGTACGTTCACGAGCAGCGAGGCCGAATCGGAAAGATCAAAATTCAGCATACCGCGCACGGCGGTGACGTCCTTCTCGCCCAGCTCGTCGTCGCGGGTTGCGCTCTGCTGCCAGCCTTCATTGGACTGGGTGGTTTTCATGGCGAACCGCCCCTGGACCCGATCGGACAGCGGACCGCTGACAAACCCCTCCACGTCCACCGTGTTGAAGCGGCCGTAGTTGATCACCACGCTGGCGTCGAACTCTTCGGTGGGCTTGCGGCTGACAAAGTTGATCTGGCCGGCGGTGGTGTTGCGACCGTAGAGGTCTCCCTGCGGCCCTTTGAGCACTTCAACACGCTCGACGTCGAACAGCAATCCACGGCTCATGACCGTGTAAGGAATCGCCACTTCGTCAAAGTAAAGGCCAACCGTCGAGGAGGCACCGGTGGAGTAGTCCTGAAAGCCGACACCGCGGATGCTGTAGAGCGGCACGCCGGTGGCGGCGGTCTCGTTCACCGTCAGGCCCGGCGTAAACACCGCCAGATCCTCAGAGCTGAACACCCCCAGCTCCTGAAGCTGCTGCCCCGTAAAGGCGTTGACGGTGATACCGATATCGTTGACGCCCTGCTCCCGCTTCTGGGCCGTCACGGTGATTTCCTCGATCACCTGGGCCTGGGCCAGGCCGGCTACGCCGGCGGAAACGCTCGCCAGGGCGCCCCATACTGCTGCTCGGGTCTTGGATTGCATGCTTGGTCAGTCTCCCTCGTCCAGGCCGGCGGATAGGCCGGCAAAGACTGAGTATAGGGTGGCGCCCCGAGGCGACGCATGGCGATCAGCGCATGGCATTTGTATGAGAGTGCACCACCCGATACCTGCTACACGACCACAAAGTTTTTGGCGTTGATTGCCCATTCCTCGCCGTCTTTGATCAGGAGGAAGTGATTCACAAAATTCATGCCCAGCACGCCTTTCTCCTCGAGCGTGGCGGTGGCAACGGTGCCGTCCACGCGCAGATGGGAGATGACCGGCTCGTACTGCGCCTGCGCCTCCGCTGAGGGCGGGTTAGCCTCCATCGCCTGGTAAAACGGCTCAGGGCCACCGGTCAGCAGATCCGGGCCCAGATAGCCCACCATCATGGCCGCCGGATGGAACGCCGACTTCAGCATCGACACGTCTCCGCTGCGGGTCCCCTCGATGTAGCGTTCGATCACGGCACGCGCGGCCGCTGTCTCATTACTCATATGATTGCTCCTCAAAGACCGGTTCCCCGCCGATCACGGACAGCACCACCTTAGTCGCGCTGACGTCCCGAATCGGCACCTCAAAAATGTTCTGACTCAACACTATAAAGTCGGCGTCTTTGCCGACTTCCAGCGATCCCGACCGATCACCTACCCGGTTGGCAATGGCGCTGTTATGGGTAAACACGCGCACCGCGGCTTTGAGGTCCACAGCCTCCTCCGCAAACTCGGGCTCCAGGTTGCTCTTGACCGGGTCACTGCGCGTGACCATGGCCTCGATACCAGGCCACGGATTGGCGGTGGGGACCACCGGCCAGTCGGAGCCATAGGTCACCAATGCTCCGGCCGCCAGCAGCGTTTTGACCTGCCATGCGGGAACCCGATCTTTGCCGAACCAGGTTTCCCAGGTCAGCCCAGGTATTGGATACCACAAGATGGGGCACATCTCGGCGGCAACGTTCAGCTCCTTAAAGCGGGGAACGTCATCGGGATGAATCATTTCCGCATGGGACACCTCGTGAATGATGTCCTGGTTGCCGCTGGCTTTCCTGGCGGCCTCGAATGCATCCAGTGCCGCCCGGGCGGCCGCGTCGCCGGTCGCGTGGATTTTGACGCTCATGCCCTGTCGATCCAGCTCCACCACGTCGCGGGTCAGCTCATCTGCCGGAATCATCAGCTTGCCCTTATGGTCGGGACCCACCACGTCGTTGGGCTCGTAGGGCGCCAGCAGGGCCGAGGTGTACGTCATGGGCACGCCGTCCAGCATGATCTTGGCGAAGTTTGGATCGATCATCGACGTGCGGTTGGTTTCTCGAGCCCCCATCAACGCCCGCTCATCGTCGCGGGACAAAGCCCAAGCGCTTTTCCAGGTCAGGCTGGTCTTGATTCGGGGAATCAGCTCGCCGGCCGCGTCCAGGGCCTGGTAAGCGGCCATCAGGTCGGTGGTGACAATCGCGTCTTTGATCGTGGTGATGCCGTAGGGCACCACCTGGTCCAGCGCCCACTTCAGCGCCGCGGCGGTTTGCGCTTCGGTGTAGCGTGGCAGCAGCTTTCGCTTGCTGTAGGCCGCGTTGTCGAACAGCAGGCCCGTCGGCTCACCGCTGCTCACGTCGCGCTGGATGACGCCGCCCGATGGATCGGGCGTATCGCGATCGATCGCAAACGCCTCCAGCGCCAGTGTGTTCACCCACGCATGGTGCACCGACCAGTCCATCAGAAACACCGGATTATTCGGCGCAATCTCATCGAGAACGATCTTCGGCAGCTTGGGATTATCGACGAAATACACTTCGTTCCACTGACCACCCCGAATCCATTCCCCCGGCTCCGCTTCGGCGATACACCCGCGCAGAATTTCCAGCGCCCTGGTGAGGTCGGTTGTGAGGAAACTGCACTCCAGCGTTCGGGAGATGCCGGCGTCAGCCGGATGCATGTGGGTATCGTGGATACCCGGCATCATCGTCTGCCCTCCCAGGTCCACCAGCTGCGTCTCGGCGCCCGCCAGTTTGAGGACTTCTTCGCTGGCCCCCAGCGCAACAATCTTGCCGTCGGTGAGCGCCAGCGCCTCTTGCCAGCTATCGCTGGCGTCAACCGTGTAGATCCGGGCGTTGTGGTAAATCGCGTCCGGGCCTGCCGCGACGCCGGTGGTATCAGCGCTCGTCGCGGTTTCCGCCGGCGGCTCGCCGCAGCCGCTCACCAGCGCAAGGATCAACAGCAGCACTATCGGTCTGATCATCACTCTCTCCCTCAGCCCCCCGACTGTGCGTCGGTTCTTGTCAGCCCATGGAAATATGGCACACGCAAAGCTTGTTGCCGTCCAGGTCACGGAAATAGGCGCCATAGAAACCATCGCCGCGCGACCCCGGGGCGCCTTCGTCTTTGGCGCCCAGCTCAACGGCTCTGGCGTAGGCTGCATCGACCTGTTCGCTGCTGCCGGCAGCAAGCGCCACCATCACCCCGTTGCCGACGCTCGCGACCTGCTCGTCGAACGGCTTCATGACGCAAAACATCGGTTGGTCCGGCGCCACAGCCCAGGCGTAGCCGCGGCCGAAATCCATGGCGCGCTTGCCGCCGAGCATGCCCAGCAGCTCGTCATAGAACGCGGTTGCAGCAGGCAAATCGTTGGTTCCAACGGTGGTGTAAGGGATCATGACGGGGCCTCCTCAAGGCAATGGCAGGTTGCTCGGCCGGGCGAAAGGCGAAACCGCTCAGGTCTGTCAAGCGCCGCGCCGGCCGCTGGCAGGCGCTGACAGATTTGCCAGCTTAAGCAAAGCGCGGTAGTTTGTGAACACGTTAACTTTTCGTGGCGGGGCCCTGGAAAATGCTCTATCAGAATTTTCCGCTGTCGGATGTCGCTCCCGGGCAACGCTTCGAACACTTCTCCGGTCTGGTCAATCGGCTGTTCAGTCCCACCCGATGTCGACTTCCCAAACGCCCGCCGGCGCCATTCAACGGCGCCGTCGACACGGTAAAGCTCGAGCGCCTGGCCATCGCCAACGTCGCCACCTCCGCGGTGAGCGTGGACCGACTGCGAAGCCACATTGGGCAGATCAATGAGGGCAGTTGTCTGGTGAAGTTTCAGCTCGCGGGACAGTCGAGTTTCGAACAGTGTGGGCAGGTGGCACACCTGCTGCCGGGCGACTTTGTAATCTGCTCCAACACCGAACCTTATCGGCTCCGATTTGACGGGCCCTACCGGATGTCGGTGCTGGCCATCGACGAAGTCACAGCTAACCGAATGCTGAGAAATCGGGAGCAGCTTCTCGGTCAGCGGATGCCGGCTGAAGACCCCAGCTGCGCGCTGCTGTCCAGCTTTGTCGCCAACGTCGCCGGCAAGCTGTCAGCACTGCCGGAGACGATGGCCGAGCGAGTCGAGCACACCATCATCGATCTGCTCGGGGGTGTCGTGACCGCGCGAACGCAGAGCGGCGTGCCCGTCCGGCAGCCGGCCGCGCAAACGCTCATGGCGGTGAAGCAGTTCATTGAAACAAATCTGTGCGACCGACGCCTCGGACCGGCGATGATCGCCTCAAACTTTGCGATCAGTACGCGTTACCTGCACAAGCTGTTCTCCGCGGAACCCGACACGGTTACCCGATACATCCGCTCGCAGCGGCTGGCTGCGTGCCACGCGATGCTGCAGGATCCCACGGCGCGGAATATGACCATCACCGAGATCGCTATCCATTGGGGGTTCTACGATCTGTCGCACCTGACCCACGCCTTCAGCGAACGCTACGGCCGCTGTCCGAGTGCGGTGAGGGCCGACGAGGACTCGCCCGCCGCCTGAGCGGGTCAGGCAGCCAATACGAACCGATTGCGCCCCTGGTTCTTGGCGCTGTAGAGCGCTTGATCCGCGCGGCTGATCAGGTCGTCCGGGCTCTCGTCGCGCTCGGCAGCGTAGCCCGCAACGCCGATGCTCACGGTCACCTCATCGAGTTCTTCTGAAACCTGACGCACGAGGCGTCGTGCGAGGCGGGCTGCCGACAGGTTGTCGCAGCGCGGGACAACCACAGCAAACTCCTCGCCGCCGTAGCGTGCAACCACCGTGTCGTCGCGAACGTTGTTGGCCAATACCCGGGCGAGTTTGGACAGCAGCCAGTCACCGGCCTGATGGCCATGGGCATCGTTGTAGCGCTTGAAGTGATCAACGTCCACGAGGAGCAGCGCCATCGAGGTGCCGTATTCCAACACCTCGTCGAAGACTTCACACATTTTCTGGTCGAACAGGCGGCGATTGCCAACCCCGGTCAGCGCATCACGCTCCGCCTGATCTCGAAGCTGTCGATTGGCGACCTCCAGCTCCCGGGTCCGTACCTTGACGGTCTCGTCGAGCGCCCGGTTCTGTGCCGCAAGCCGCGCAACCTGGCGTCGCTGCATCGCGGTGACTGCTACGAGCAGCAGCGCCGTAACAAAGAGCAGCGCCAGCGATCGGGCCCAGATTGCCTCGAACCAGCGCGGTACCACAGAAAAGACGCGGGGTTCCAGGGTGTAGATTCGGCCGGTGCCGGTACGCGCCTCGGCCTCGAGCGTATACGTTCCGGCCGTCAGGCCTGCGTAGCTGACCTCGCCACGCCCGCTCCAGCTCGACCAGCGTTCGCTCTGACCCAGCAAACGGCTGCGATAGACGGTTGAGGCGGCCTGATCCAGATCGCTCAGTCGGAATCGCGCCTCAACGCTGGCGCTAGTGCCGGCCAGGCTGAGCTCTCCCACCAGAGGCAGTGCCTGGTTGTCACCATCGTTGCTGTCCACCCGAACGAGCTCCGCCAGGCTGAGCGCCGCGCTGCCGGGTGCGGACGAGACCTCCGGCTTGTAGTGGAATACTTCACTGGCCCCGCCGATCCAAAGCGAGTTATCTGCCGCCAGCATCACGGCATCGATCGCTCCCGAGTCCAAGCCACTTAAGTCCGTCACGGTCCAGAAACCGGCCCGACGGCTGTAGAGCGCTCGATAGTTGTAGCCCCAGATGGATCCGTTAGGCCCATCGAAAAACGACAGTACCTCGTTCGTCGGCTTGAGGTCGCTCAGACCTCCAAGGTCGTCAGCCAGGAAGCGGACGCCGTCAAAGCGATAGGTGCCGCGGCTTGTGCTGACCAAAGCGCCGACCGAGCTCTCGCTGACCACGACAAACCCGTCCTCGCCCACCACAAGCCCACTGTCGGGCCCCATGGACGAAAGCTGAATCTTTAGACCCTCAGTTCGGTCCAGCGATGCCCTCTTGAGACCGTGCGCTTCGGTCCCCGCCCAGAGGGTGTCGCTACCCGCCCGGACCAGGCTGGTTATCCGCATACCCAGCGTTTCCGCCCGGTCGACCAGCACCCAGCGCTCTTTGCGTTTCTCAAAGACGGCCAAACCGTGCTCGTTGCCCGTCCAAAGCACGTCAGGGGAATCTTCATTGATCAGCAGGTATCGGGGATACAGGTTGTCCGGACCCAGTCGAACCGCCTCGCCGTCGCGGACCAGCTTCAGCTCGTGAGAGGTCGCCAGCAGCAGGCCGTCTTCGGTTGGCAGCAGCCCCCAGGCTTCGCCGGTGGACCAGTTTTGCCGGGTGAACGGACCGGTGATCTTCGCCCCATCCAGGTTCGCTTGGTAGACCCCGGCGCCGGTCATCGCATAGAGCTGCTGCCCATTCATGACAAGGTCGTGCACCGTGCCCCGCAAACCGGTGGTCCGTGCATATTTAACCCAGGACGCCGGCCAGGGCAGCCGGAGCACCCCCTCGTTGCCGGCCACGAGCACCGCGCCGTCGTTGGAGAACGCCACGTCCGACAGAAAGCTCCCGGCGACCGGGGCCTGCTCGAAAGTACCGCGTGAGACATCCAGCACGCGTACCGTACCGTCCGAGCCGCCGAAAACGACGGTGTTGGCGTCAACTGCGCGCCCGCCTGTGAGCAGCTCGAGCGGGGCGTCGGCAGCCAGGTTGAGCGCCCGGGTCCCGCGTTCGGACCACAGCATCAATTCCGGAGAGCGGGTGTGCAGCAGGGCCTCGTCGCCGGCCAGTGGAATCAGATTGCGAATCAACGGCGAGGCGAATCGCTCGCCGCCACGAACCATGTGAAAGGCGCCGTCCGTCCCGAGGCGCTTGAGCCCCTCGCCGCGCCACTGGACATAGACGCTGCCGCCCACCTCAGACACGGCGCCGAATCGACCCGGGTGACGCCACAGGCCCAGCGGCTCGCCGTCAGCACTGACGGCAAAGAGGTGGTTCAGCGCGGCAAAGTAGACAGCGTCTCCGGTCACCAGCATCCGCCAGACATCGGAAAAGGTCTCCTGCCCAAGCGCTTTTTCAAACGTGGGGGTCAGGTCAACAAAACGGTCGACGCCCGTTTCATCCCGACTCAGGTAGCCGAAGCTGTTGCTGGCGCCGACCCAGATGCGACCATCGCGGCCCATCGCAAGCTCGCGTACCGGTCCTACGGTTGGCAGCGCGATGGCGGACCATCGATTGCCGTCAAAGCGAAGGACCTGCTGATCGTGGCCCAGGTAGACGGTACCGTCAGCCCCCTGCACCACCGAAAAGAACTGCGGATAAACCGGCAGGTCGGGCTTAAACCGCGATACGAGGACTTCCTGCGCAAAAGCAGACGGCGCGGCCAGAGTTAGGGCCAAGACCCAGGCCATCGTCGTAAGCAGCAGCCGCCAATCCGGGCGGCGTTTTTGAGTATCCATACCAACGCACCCCCATGCTGAGCCACAGTATGACCGGGCAGCAGCGCGACGGAGGTAACACAATGTCAACTCGGCTTAATCTGTGATCGGAGTCACAAGGAAAATCAAACGGCCGTTTGAATTGGGCGATGCTGAGCGGACGGCTCCCATGTGCCAGGCGTAGCGATCCTTAGCGCTGGTGGGCTCAGTAGGTGAAGTTGCTGGCTTTGCGAAAAGGCGCGGCGAGCAGGGAAGGAAAATCGGTCGGATGCAGCGTCACGGCCAGCCGCTCGAGGGCGTCGACGACCGACGGGCTCGGCCGCGCAAAGTAGTCCTGGCCGTCGGCGACAAACACGCGGCCGCCGCTGACCGCCCGCAGGTCCCGCCATTCGGGAATTTCATCCATCGCCCTGAGATCAGCCAGTGTTTCCGGCACGTGGTAGCCACAGCAGGCGATCATCAGGATATCGGGATCGGCCGCAACCAGCTGCTCGATGTCCGTGGTTTGGCTCGGCAGGCCCGGTCGCCCTAGCACCTCGGTAGCGCCCGCCAGCTCAACCAGCTCCGGATTCCAGTGTCCGGCGTTGAACAGCGGCTTGAGCCACTCCAGGAACGCGACCCTGGGACGGCTGGCCCCGGTGATCCGCCGGCTCTGTTCGGCGACCTGCGCCACGCGCTGACGGAGCGACGCCTCAAGCTCGGTGGCCCGATCGGTGCTGCCCAGGACATCACCGAGGCGCCGAAGGTCGGTGAAGATGTCATCGAGGTTATTCGGATTGAGATCGACCAGCGTTGGCTTGCCGGGCAGCGAGGCAATCGCTTCCTCCACGTCCCCCGTGGCCACCGCACACACATCGCACAACCCCTGAGAAACAATCACGTCGGGCGCCGCTTTCTCCAGCGCGACAATGTCGAGCTCGTACAGTGCGGTATTGGTGTTCAGATGGTCGCGGACGAAGGTGTCGATGGTCTCGCTGGAGCGCTCGCTGGGAACAACGGTTGCTGTCAGGCGCCGAAGCGGTTTGATGTTCGGCGGCAGGTCGCAGCTGTGCGACACGCCGACGAGGTCATCTTCGTGGCCCAGCGCAAGCACCATGTCGGTGGCGCTGGGGAGCAGTGTGGCGACCCGCAAGCGACAGGGCCCGTCAGGCGGTTGCTGCGGAAGCTTTGGTGGACCGCTGAAGCCAGACAAACAGGCCGAAGATGATCGACGCATAAAACGCGTCACCGGCGATCGTGTTGACGAAAAACGGCAGCCCCATCACGTAACACTCGATCAGGCCAGCCCAGGTTTGCGGATAGTAACCGGCTGCCCAGACACCAAAATTTGAGGCCAGGAAAAACCACAGCGAGCCGCTCAAGACGCCGCCGGCTCCTCGGGCCACGGTGAGCCTTTGCCCAAGCCAAAAGCGTCCGGCCAGTGCCGTACCCGCAATGCCGACGTAGACAAACAGCATGGTTACCGGGTTGTAGCCGCCGATCAGCAGATCACCGATTGCCATCGGCACCATCGCCACCAGCCAGGACCACCGCGGATCGAGCCGAGCGCCGGCAAACAGCGCAATCGCACCGATGGGCGTCACGTTCCATGGATGCGGAATCAGTCGGGCGAGCACCACCAGCGCCAACAGCAGCAGAATATCTGGCCGGGCGACGAGTTTTCGCCACATTTCTTGAACAGC
This sequence comes from Pseudomonadota bacterium, assembly GCA_039033415.1. Classification (NCBI taxonomy): domain Bacteria; kingdom Pseudomonadati; phylum Pseudomonadota; species Pseudomonadota bacterium. The sequence goes on from JBCCCR010000016.1 coordinate 60,920, forward strand.
GGTGTGTTTCATTCAGGTCTCCTGCGGCTCCACCCGAGCCGACGATCTTAAAGCCAGGGCCCTTTACCCTGGCATTGTCGGTGGATTTGCTGGCCGGTCTCCGGGCTCACACGGACGAATTTGACGCCCCGGCCGCCTTCCCGCACGCTGCTCGCGTGCAGTGGCTGGATGGCCGAATGGTGTTTACCGTTGCGGGGGCAGCAGCGGATTTTCACCGCTTTCCCGTTTAACCCGGCAGGTGAGCGAACGATGCCTCTGCCGGGACCACAAACCACGCAACACTGTAACCTACGACGGGCGACAGTCAAATGTCCCGAAGGGATTCGGGCAACGCCGCACACTTGTTAACCTGACATACCCCTTTCGAGACGCTCAGGTTCGGGACGCCAGCGCCAGCTTCTGACGTCGGCTGAGCTTTTTGATCGCGGCTTCCCGCTTGAGGGCACTGGACCGAGTGTGTCCGGCTTCGACGTACGCGATACGCGTCGGGGTGCGGCCGCGGAAGAAGCGGGCCGCCCGGCGGCCGCCGCTTTGATGCTCGCTGAATCGGCGCTCCGGGTCCGTGCTGACGCCGGTGTAGAGCCGACCGTCGCTGGCTTCAATCATATAGACCGACCAGCGTTCCAGCACGGAGCTTAGTCCATCGCCAGCCGGGTTGTGCCAGCGGTGAATAGCAGCGAACGAACCTCGTCAACCAGCTTCACGTTAACCAGATGATGCTGCTCCGGCCAAATCGCTCGCAGCACCGTGTTGCTGACCACCAACGACCCCAGCTTGAGGTCCCCACTGTGCTCCTGATAGACCCAGAGGTAGCGCCCTTCCGCTTCCTGACCCACGAGGTCGAGCGAAACGGGGCCGCGGTCGCGGAGGCCCACCTGAAACCGGCTAGCCACGTAGGCCGCAAATCTCGCCTGGTCTTCGGGATTGCTCAGGAGGTCGCTGGACGGCCAGCCGAGATCGCGCGCCGCGTGCTCAACGTCGTGCAGCAGGAAGCGATGAATCACCTCAACCTTCCCCGTGCGGGGATTGTTTTCGATTGTCGTGACCGCCGCCTTTTGCTCGTGAGCGATCGCAAGGTTGGCGCCAAGCAGCAGCGCCAGCCCAATCAATCGACGAAAAGGGCTGTTCATCCGTCGGAATTGTCGTCGCTAGCCTCAGCCTCGGCAGCCGGCTCGTCCGACTCCGGCGGCGTGATTTCAGCATTGATGTCACGCATGATTTCGCGCTGCGCCCAGCCTTCCCGAGGTTCTTTCCGGTAGGTCTCGATCCGCGAGGGAATCATGCGCCGCGGGTAGTGGTTGTTCTCCACGTCAGCGTCAGCCGTTTCCCACAGAGGGTCGACAACGACCTGAACCAGCTCACGATCGGATACCAGCAGCTTCTTGACGGCGCGCGGCGACCGTCGCCAAATCTCGGCGGGAATGTCCAGCCGCTCCGTTTCGCCGTCAGCATAGGTCAGCTGCAGGATGATCGGCATGGGCAGGCCACCGATGTTGCTGAACTCCAGCAGGTAATACTTCTGGTCTTCTTTGACCGCCCGCGCCAGCGCCGTCCGCTCCCACGGCTCCATCTCGTCCAGTAGCTTCAGGTACTCGTTGCGGTCTTCGTTGGTGACGGTGAACTGGTCGTTCTCGTCGTAAAAATCCCGAACTTCCGGGTTTTCGTCGATCCACAGGGTCTTGCCCTCCTCTTCGTTTCGCTGGACGAAGATCGAAGGAGGCTTGTCCGCTTCTTCTTGGCGCCGGCGCGGAAAGTCGATGTCCGGATTGAGCGTGTCGAGCCGCAGCTGATAAACCCGATCCAGGGAGATGTCTACATGGTCGGTGGTGTAAAACCACCCGCGCCAGAACCAGTCCAGGTCAACGCCTGAAGCTTCCTCGATGGTGCGGAAGAAATCGGCCGGCGTGGGGCGCTTGAAGCGCCAGCGCCGCGCGTACTCTTTGAACGCGAAGTCAAAAAGCTCGCGACCGAGAATGGTCTCGCGAAGGATGTTCAGCGCAACGTTAGGCTTTGAATAGGCATTGGGCCCCAGATTCAGCACGCTGTCAGATTGGGTCATGATCGGGACCTGCTGATCCGAGACCATGTAGTCGACGATGTCGCGCGGTTCGACACCCCAAGGGATATCCGGATCCCATTCCCGCCCGGCTATTCCGTCGAGAAAACTGTTCAGCCCCTCGTCCATCCAGGTCCACTGGCGTTCGTCGGAATTCACCGTCATCGGGAAGTAGATGTGCCCAATTTCGTGGATCACAACGCCAATAAGAAATCGCTTCTCGGCCAGCGGGTAGGTACGGCGACCGTCGTCCTGCAGGTCGGTGCGAGGCCCGTTGAACGTGATCATCGGGTATTCCATGCCGCCGACCGGGCCGTTGACCGACTGCGCCGTCGGATAGGGGTAGTCAAAGGAAAAGCGCGAGTAGACCTTCATCGTGTGGACGACGGCTGCCGTGGAGTACTTCGACCACAGCGGCTCCCCCTCTTTGGGATAGAAGGACATGGCCATCACTTCAGGCTGGACGTCGCCACCCTGCTGGTAGCCCTGCGCGTCCCAGATGAACTTCCGAGAGGATGCCCAGGCAAAATCGCGAACGTTTTCGGCTCTGAACCGCCAGGTGCGGGTCTTGTCGGTGCCCTGCCGCTCTTTCTCCAGCGCCTCTTCGGGCGTGACGATGAACATCGGACTCTCCGCGGCACGCGCCTGACTAAGGCGATCGCGCTGCAGCGGCGTGAGTACTTCGGCGGGGTTTTGCAGCACGCCGGTCGACGACACGATGTGATCAGCCGGTACGGTCATCGCCACTTCGTAGTTACCGAACTCAAGCGTAAACTCGCCGCGACTCAGAAACTCTTTGTTGGTCCAGCCTTCGTAGTCGGTGTAGGCCACCAAACGGGGGAACCACTGGGCAAGCAGGAAAATGTCGTTGCCACCCTCACGCTCATCGTCGGGAAAGTGCTCATAACCCGCCCGCGCCGCGACCGCATCTTCTTCCATGATGTTGTAGGCATAGGCGATGGTCATCGCGGTGCTGACGCCCGGCGCCAGCGGTTCGGCCAGGTCGACCCGCATCAGCGTTCCAACGACGGTGTGCTGAAGGTCCACGTCGCCGGCGCGTACGCTCAGGATGTCGTAACCCGGCGGGGTATCAGCGAGGAACTGCTGCCGTCGCAGTTCGTCCAGGCTCAGGCCCGGCGGTTCCTTGTCTTTGGCGTCGCGAACGGGTGGGCCTCTTCGCCCGGCGGTAGCGAAGCCGTTTGAGAGTTCGGCGATCGAGTCAGGCCGGAAAACGTTCTGGTCAAGCTGCAGCCACAGGTAGCGCAACGTGTCCGGAGAACGGTTGTGGTACGTGATGGTGAGCTCACCGCTGAGTCGCCGGGCCGCTTCGTCGAGCGTCACGTCGATGCGGTAGTCCACCTGCTGCTGCCAGTATTGCGGGCCGGGTTCCCCGGCGGCGTTCCGGTAGACGTTCGGCGTCGGCAACACCTCGTCGAGCTGACGGAACAGATCTTCGAAATCACCCTTCGTTTGTTTCACGACGGCAAACGCGCTGCCGCTCAGCAGGAAAGCGCATGTCAAACATGCCATGGCGGACCAGCGGAGCGGTTGGTCGAACTCTTGTCTCACGTGGCAACCTCCTGAATGAGGGGCGCCAGTCTACAGATGTTTTGTCAAATTTGGGCCAAAAGCCCGGAAAGCGCTACACTGACACTCATGCGGAATCTCGAAAAATCTGCCAAAGCTATGTTAGTGCTGCTATTTTTAGTCAGCGCCAGCGTGGTAGCGCAGCCGCCCAGTCGGCTGCTCGGCACCGGCGGCGCGACCCAGCTCGAGGGCCAGGCCGGCGGAGGCATTGTTCCGTGGGCGGTGTTGGCGGGTTACGGATCGAGCAACGAGTTCAGTGCCACCGCCTTTTACACCCGCGCGACGTTGGACGATTTTGACCTCGACGCCTTTGGCGTGGCTGCGAGCTACAACAACCGCTGGGAGGTTTCTTTGGCGCGCCACCGGTTCGATCTGGACGGCCTGGCGACACCCCAGCGCACCCTCAAACAGGATGTTCTGGGTCTTAAATACCGAGTCTCGGGCGATCTGATCTACCACGCGGCGCCGCAGGTGGCCGTGGGAATGCAGTACAAAAAGCACGGCAACTTCGAGCTGCCGATGGCAGTAGGCGCAGGTCGGGACAGCGACGTTGAGGTGTACCTCAGCGCGTCCAAGCTCTGGCTCGCTGGCCTCGGCGGCAGGAACGTGTTTGCCAACGGGACCATCCGGTACGGCCGCTCGAATCAGCTTGGACTATTAGGTTTTGGTGGCGACCTCCGTGACAGCCGCGAGCTGCTCATCGAGGGTTCCGCCGGCCTGTTCGTCAACCGGTATCTGGCGCTTGGTCTCGAGTACCGCCAGCAGCCGGATAACCTGTCCTTTTCCCGACAGGACGATTGGTTTACCGCTTTTGTCGGCTACTTCCCAAGCAAGCGTCTGTCGATTGTCGCCGCCTACGCCGACCTGGGCACCGTTGCCACCTTGGACAATCAGGCCGGCGCCTATCTGTCGGTCGAGTACAGCCGCTGATGATCCGCGCGGGCTGGCCGCTACGGCTGAGCGCGCTGCTCGGCGCGCTGGCGCTGGCGGCCTGCGCGGCTGGGCCCAGCACCACGCTGTATGAGCAGCTGGGTGGTGAAACCCAGATCAACGCCTTCGTCGGCGACTTTTCCGACCGGGTCAAAGACAACCCCCGCATCGCCCGCTTCTTCGTCGAAAGCGACATGGAGCGCTTCCGGACGATGCTGGCGGATTTCATCTGCGAGATCAGCGCCGGACCCTGTCGGTACGAGGGTGACGCCATGCCTTCGGTTCACCTGGGGCTGGGCATTAACGACGCTCACTTCAACGCGCTGGTCGAAGACCTGATCATCGTCATGGAGGCGCACGATATTCCCGTATCAGCCCAGAATCGCCTGCTGGCGATTCTCGCGCCGATGCATCCGGATATCGTCGACCCGCCGCGCTAGCGGGATTCAGCCGCTAGGCCTCGGCCAGGTCGTCCAGATACTTTTCCGCGTCCAGCGCGGCCATACAGCCAAAGCCCGCAGATGTCACTGCCTGGCGATAAACCTGGTCAGCCACGTCGCCGGCCGCAAAGACGCCGGGTACGCTCGTCTCCGTGGCCATCCCTTCGAGACCTGAGCGAATGGTCAGGTAGTCGTTTTTCATCTCCAGCTGACCCTTGAAGATGCCGGTATTCGGTGAGTGTCCAATCGCGACAAAAAACCCCTTGGCCTCGACCTCGCTAGCCTCACCGGTTTTGACCTGACTGACCTTTACGCCGGTAACGCCGCTGTCATCACCGAGAACTTCAGCGACCGTGCTGTCCCAGAGGATCTTCAGCTTGCCTTCGCGCTCGCGGTCGAACAGTTTGTCCTGCAGAATTTTTTCCGAACGCAGCTTGTCGCGACGATGGATCAGCGTGACCTGCGAGGCGATGTTGGACAGGTAAAGCGCTTCCTCGGCGGCCGTGTTGCCGCCGCCGACGACTACCACGGGCTGGTCTTTATAGAAGAACCCGTCACAGGTGGCGCAGGCTGACACGCCTTTGCCCAGATAGGCCTCCTCCGAGGGAATCCCCAGGTATTTTGCGGTTGCGCCGGTTGCGATAATCAGCGCGTCACAGGTGTACACGCCGCTGTCGCCCTCCAGCCGAAACGGACGTTCATCGACAACCGCGGTGTGGATATGGTCAAAAATGACTTCGGTATCGAAGCGCTCCGCGTGACGAAGCATCCGCTGCATCAGCTCTGGCCCCTGCACCCCGTCGTCGTCGCCCGGCCAGTTGTCCACATCGGTGGTCGTCGTGAGCTGCCCCCCTTGCTCCAGGCCTGTGATCAAGACCGGATCCAGATTGGCGCGGGCCGCGTAGACCGCCGCGGAGTAGCCGGCGGGTCCAGACCCCAAGATCAACAGTTTGCAGTGGCGCGGCTCGGTCATGTCGAAGTCCTTATAAATAGTTATTTGAAGCAGATGGCGTTAGCCGAGGCCGTTTCCAAGCCGACAGCACCGATGCCCCCTGATTCTGCTGGAAAATCAGCCCCTACGGTCGCCCTCGCGCGACCCGGACTGTTAGGATACCTGACTGGTTTTTGCTGGAGCATCCGTTGAGCAAGTTGACCGTAGACATACGCCCGCATTCGAAGACAATTGTGGACGGCATTGCCCAGGCACCAAGCCGGGCCATGCTGCGGGCCGTGGGCTTCACCGATGAGGATTTTGGCCGCAGTCAGGTGGGTATCGCCTCCACGTGGTCGATGGTGACTCCCTGTAATATGCACATCGATGAGCTGGCGCGGGCCGCAGCCGAAGGCGCGGACGAGGCCGGCGGCAAGGCCGTAATTTTCAACACTATCACGGTGTCTGACGGGATCTCCATGGGCACTCCCGGCATGCGCTATTCGCTAATCTCCCGCGAAGTGATCGCTGACTCTATCGAGACGGTAGTCGGCGGTGAAGGCCTTGACGGCTTTGTGGCCATCGGCGGCTGCGACAAGAACATGCCCGGCTGCGTAATGGCGATGGTTCGCCTGAACCGACCCTCCGTTTTTGTTTACGGCGGGACCATTCAAACCGGGCCAGGCCGGACCGACATTATTTCGGTGTTTGAAGCGGTTGGCGCGCGGTCGGCCGACAAGATTACCGATGAAGAGCTCAAGCACATCGAGCGCACCGCCATTCCCGGCGCCGGGTCCTGCGGCGGCATGTATACGGCCAATACGATGGCCTCAGCCATCGAGGCCATGGGGCTGAGCCTGCCCAACAGCTCGGCTCAGGAGGCGGTCGGTTCTCAGAAGCGCGTAGACAGTGAACGCGCCGGGGCTGCGGTGGTCAACCTGCTAAAGCAGGGAATCCGCCCGCTCGACATCGTGACGCCCGAAGCGTTTGAGAACGGCATCACCGTGGCGATTGCCCTGGGCGGCTCCACCAACCTGGTGCTCCACCTGCTGGCCATCGCGCGCGAGGCCGGGGTGCCGCTGAGTCTGGAAGACTTCAATCGCATCGGCGACAAGGTGCCGCTGCTGGCGGACCTGCGGCCCAGCGGTCATTACTCGATGTCGGAGCTGGTGGCCATCGGCGGCATCCAGCCGCTGATGAAGCGGTTGCTCGATGCCGGCATGCTGCACGGTGACTGCCTGACGGTCACCGGCAAGACGCTGGCAGAAAATCTGGCGTCAGTCGAAGACTACCCCGAGGACCAGCAGATCATCCGGCCGCTCGATGATCCCATCAAACCGACGAGCCACCTGGTGGTGCTGAAAGGCAACCTGTGTCCGGACGGCGCGGTGGCAAAGATCACCGGCAAAGAAGGGACCCGGTTTGCGGGAACGGCCCGCGTTTATGAGGGCGAGGAGGCTGCACTAAGTGCCATTCTCGACGGCAAGGTCATGGCTGGGGACGTCGTTGCCATCCGATACGAGGGGCCACGCGGCGCGCCGGGCATGCGCGAAATGCTGAGCCCGACGAGCGCAATCATGGGCGCCGGGCTAGGCAAAGAGGTTGCGCTGATTACCGACGGCCGCTTTTCCGGCGGCAGCCACGGCTTTGTGGTGGGACACATCGCTCCAGAAGCCGCCGTCGGCGGACCGCTGGCGCTGCTGCGCGACGGCGATGAGCTCGTAATCGATGCCGATCAGCGCACCATCGATCTCAAGGTCGACGACGAAGAGCTCGAGCGGCGGCGCCAGACGCTGACGCATCCCAAGCGGAAACTCTCCGGGCTGCTGGCCAAGTATGCCGCCGGCGTCGCGTCCGCGGCGCAGGGTGCCGTCACGATCCCGCTGACCGACGAGTAAGGGCTTCGCCCGTACCCTGCGTCCATGGTTGATAAGAAAGACAGCGTACCGGCCCGCACCGGCGAGTTTGCCGTCAGCCAGCGCGACCTTAAGCTCGGCGTTGGACCGGCGGTGGCCGGCGGCGACGGTGTGCCGAGCACCCGCATCCCGGTCACGCCCGACTACTACCCTGACCCTGGCAGCTTTCGGGCGGAGCTCAAGAAAGCCCGCCAGGTGTTTGCCACGTTCCGCGCCGAGACCCGGCAGATGATCAACGACGTCCGGGTCGGCAAGCCGCTGGTGATCAGTCCGCTGGCCAAGCCGCTGGGGGCGATGGTGGAGAGTGTTGTTCGGCATCCGGACCCGATGGTCTGGATGACCCAGCTGGTGCAGCCCCAGTCGTTCATGGGTGGCCACATGCTGCGCGTTTCGATTCTCTCCGTGGTGCTGGGACGCGGTATGGGCATGATGGAACGCCAGCTCGAGCGTCTGGCCTGGGGCGGCCTGCTATGCCAGATCGGCAAAGCCCGCCTGCCCCGGCTGCTGCTGGAAAAGCCGGGCCCCTTGTCGGAATCAGAGCTGGCCCGAATTCGCAGCTTCGTGGAGACCGGGGTGGAGCTGGCCAGCGCCGTTCAGGGCATCGACCCGGATGTGATCGAGATCATTCGAACCCACCACGAGCGCTACAACGGCACCGGATATCCGAACGGCCTTGTGGGCGACCAGATTCCTGTGCTGGCGCGACTGGTTGGCATCGTCGACTGGTATGACACGGTGACCAGCCAGAAGCCCTACAGCGATGTCGTCATCAGCTCGACGCAGGCGATGGACGCCCTCAACAGCAAGCGCGACGTCCAGTTTCAAGACCAGGTGGTCGAGGAATTTGTGCGGGCCGTCGGCCTGTACCCCAACGGCTCGCTGGTGGAGCTCGACTCCGGCGAAATCGCCGTGGTGCAGGCCCAAAACGTGAAAAACCGCACGCAGCCGCGGCTGATCTTAGTGCTGGACGAAAACCACCAGCCGCTGTCGCCTCAGCTCAAGCTGGACCTCCTAACCTACAACCAGGGCTCGCGAGGTCATCCCAAGACGATCCGCCGAGCGCTGCCCGACGGTGAGTACGGCCTGGACCCTGCGCAGGTGATCGAACGCAGCAGCGAAGATGACGGCTGGCTGTCGCGCATCAGAAACCTTGGCCGAAAATAGTGTTCACCTATCTGGACCCAAAAATCCGTCGACAGCTCATCGACGAAGGCAAACTGTTTCGCATCGACCCGAACGGACAGCTGCTGCCCGAGGGCCAGGAAGCCGATCCGCAAGAGGGCCACACGCTCAATCTGCTGGGGCCGATTCCGCTCCCGATTGACCGGGGCTTAGCAGAACCCTTCGAGGCCCAGTGGTACGTCACGGTGCGCAGCACCGAACTGGGACAGGTCGAGGCGCTGGCACGCCAGCTGCGGGAAACCGGCACCGGCGAGCTGTTTGCGGTGCTCGCTTCGAGCATGGCGGTCAATAGCGTGGTGATTGCGGGCGATCCAGACAGCTGGCAAGACCCGCTCGTTCGGGTGCACTCAAGCTGCCTGACCGGCGACGTGTTTGGATCCCAGCGCTGCGAGTGCGGCCCGCAGCTCGAGAGTGCACTGGATCAGATCGCCAACGATCCGGCAGGCGGCATGCTGGTCTACATGGCCGGGCATGAGGGTCGTGGCATCGGCCTATGGGCGAAGGCTGCGACCTACCTATTGCAGGACCAGGGCCAGGACACCTACCAGGCCAACCGCATGCTCGGCCTGCCGGTCGATAGCAGAGATTTCAGCGATTCCGCCGCGCTGCTGAAATACTTTATCGGGGACAAACCCTTTCGCCTGCTCACCAACAACCCGAAGAAAATTGATGACCTGGCGGCCGGTGGTTTGACCCAGATCACCCCGGTCAAACATCTGATCGGCGTCAACCCGAATAATCAGCGTTACCTAAGAGCCAAGCGCGACTGGGGGCATCGCCTCAGCGAGGACGATCTGGATTAGCGTCCGAGCTCTCCTCGTCGCCGCCCGCGCTGAGCGCCTGAAAGCTGATGGCGGCGAGGATGATCGCACCACCGATCAGCGTGGCCTTGGCGGGCTGCTCGTTAACGACCAGCCAGACCCAGACCGGGCTGAGCACCACCTCCAGCATCGCCAGAAAATTTACCTGTACGGCCGGCAGGCCGCGGGCACCGAAGACCAGCAGCAAACCACCCAGGCCGGCCTGAAAGACCCCGAGGCCCAGGCAGATCAGCAGGTCCTGAGTCGGCAGCACAAAAGGATCGACCCAAAACGCGCTGACCGCGGCCAGGCCGAGACCTGAAAAGCAGATGGCTGGCGTCATGTCGCCGAGCCGTCCGGCCCGGATCGAGACGCTGAAACCGGCGTAACACAGCGCCATCGCCAGCGCGTAGGCCATCCCCAGCAGCCCGTCCCCGCTCAGCGCGCCCTCCACCATGATCAGCACGCCGGCGGCGGCGACAGCCATCGCCAGCCAGGTCCGCAGCCGGACCCGCTCACCGAGCACCAGCCAGCCGAGGATGGCGGTGAAAAACGGGGCCAGCGAGATGATAAACATGGCGTTGGCGACGGTAGTGTTCAGCAGTGCAAAGATCACCGCTACCGAAGCCCCCGCAAAACAGAGGGCCGCAACGTAGCTAGCTGTGCGCATGCCAAGGAACGCCCCGACGGCCGCTGCCCGATACCGCGCCAGCACCACCAGCAGCAAGAACATGCCCATACCCAGCGACCGGTAGAAGACGATCTGCATGCCGCTGGCGACCTCCAGCAGGCGCACGCCGATTCCGGCCGTGCTGAGAAACAAGCCGGCCGCGAGCACCAGCCCAATCGATGGAAGGCGCGCGCTCACGCAGAGCGCCTCCCACAGCTCTGAAGCAGCGACCGTTTTGCCGTTAAGATATGCACTGTTATTCCCTTTGCCTGGAATCTTCTCTCATGCACGAATACCTGAATTTCTACATCGACGGCGCCTGGGTTGAGGCAACCGACCCAACCACCCTCGACGTCATCAACCCGACCACGGAGACGCCCTGCGGGCGCATTTCGGTTGGCACCATGGCCGAGGTTGATCGTGCGGTCACCGCAGCCCGCACCGCGTTCTCGACCTTCGCCGACACCACGCCCACTGAGCGTCTGGAGCTGCTGGAGTCGATCACCGAAGTATTCAAGAAACGTCAGGACGATCTGGCCCACGTGCTCAGCCTGGAAATGGGGGCGCCGACGCGGCTCGCGCAGAAGGCGCAGGCCGCTACCGGCCTGGCCCACTTTGCCACCACCGCAAAAATCCTCAGAGACTTCAGCTTCGAGCGCCACGAAGGCGGCTATCAGCTGCGTCAGGAACCCGTCGGGGTGTGCGGCATGATCACGCCCTGGAACTGGCCCGTCAACCAGATCGCCTGCAAAGTGGCGCCCGCCCTCGCCACGGGCTGCACCATGGTGCTAAAGCCCAGCGAAGTGGCCCCGCTCAACGCCATGATCATCGCCGAAATCCTTCATGAAGCGGGGGTTCCCGCCGGCGTCTTCAATCTGGTCGGTGGCGATGGCCCCGGCGCCGGGGCGGCATTGTCGGCGCACCCAGAGATCGACATGATGACCTTTACCGGCTCAACCCGCGGCGGCGTGGCGGTGGCCCGTGCGGCCGCCGACACGGTGAAGCGTGTCACCCAGGAACTCGGTGGAAAGTCAGCCAATATCATTCTGGACGACGCCGATCTCTCCCGCGCTGTCGCCGACGGCATGGGCCGCATGCTGCTCAACAGCGGTCAGAACTGCAATGCACCCAGCCGCATGCTCGTCCCCGCAGGCCAGCACGATGAGGCGCTGGAAGTGGCCGTTTCGGTTGCGGCCAAGGCGCGCCTCGGGGACCCGCTGGCGGAGGGGACAACCATGGGCCCGGTGGTGAGCGAGGCACAGTTTGATCGGATCCAGGGGCTGATCCAGGCCGGCATCGACGAAGGCGCCACGCTCGCCTGCGGCGGCACGGGCAAACCCGAAGGGCTGGAGACCGGGTACTTCGTCAAGCCTACGGTGTTTGGCCAGGTCGACAACGCCATGACGATTGCTCGCGAGGAGATCTTCGGGCCGGTGCTCAGCGTCATCCCCTACGAGAGCGAAGACGAGGCTATTGCCATCGCCAACGACACGCCTTTTGGGCTGTCCGGCTACGTCTCGTCAGGCAACGTGGATCGAGCCCTCAGCGTGGCCGGCCGGCTGCGCACCGGTAACGTCCACATCAATGGCGCGCAGTCGGATTTCCGCGCACCCTTCGGCGGCTACAAGCAGTCGGGCAACGGGCGTGAATGGGGCGAGCACGGCCTTGAGGAGTTTCTTGAGGTTAAAGCCGTCTTCATGCCAAAGATCGCGTGATCGAACACGACGCGAGCCGGCCTATTTGCCCACGAACTTGGCGCGCCGTTTTTCGGTGAAAGCGGTGACGCCCTCGCGGCCGTCTTCGCTCGCAAAGGCCGTGAGAAAAGCCGCTTTCTCAAGCTCAATGCCGCGAGCTAGCGGCACCTCGCTGGACTGCGAAACCAGCTCCTTGATGAGTCTCACCGCGACGGGGCTCCACCGGGTCATGCGGCCCGCCAGCTCGGTCGCCCGCGCCAGGTGCTGGCCCGACTCCACCACCTCTTCCACGAGACCGATCCTCAGCGCCTCCGCGGCGTCGATCGTGTCGCCGGTGGCGGCCAGCTTGAACGCGTGGCCGTAGCCGACGAGCCGCGCCAGGCGCTGGGTGCCGCCGGCCGCCGGTACCAGGCCCAGGCGGACTTCCAGCTGACCAAAGCTGGCCGTTGAGTCGGCGATGCGCATGTCGCAGGCCAGGGCCAGCTCACATCCGCCGCCGTAGCAGTAGCCGTGAATTGCGGCCAGCGAAGGTTTGGGAAACGCGGCGAGCACTTCGTAGACCCGGCGCCGCTGATACGCCTCGGTCTGTTCTTCCGGCGTTCGGCTCGCAAACTCGCTGATGTCGGCGCCGGCGACAAACGCTTTTTCGCTGTTGCCACAGATCACCAACGCACGCACGGCGTCGTCCTCGGCGAGCATGTCCACGGCCGCCATGATCTCCTGGCGCATCGGCTCGTTCAGCGCGTTCAGTCGATCGGGCTGATTGAGCCGCAGAATCGCCAGGTGGTCGTCGCAGTCGACCGTGATGGTGTCAAAGGTGTCGCTCATGAAGCTTTCTCCTGAGGCAGCGGCTGCAGCCAGTTGTCCTGCGGGTAGTGGGTGGCGCCGTCGATGAGATGCAGGCTGTAGGCGTGACGGGGACGGCTGGACCGGTTCGGCTGGCTCAAGTGGGGCAGCAGCCCGTGCAGCACCACCAGGCTCCCGCTGGCGACCGGCAGCGGCGTTAACTCCGCCTCGGGAAACGGTGTTGCGTCTAGGATTTCCATCCGGGTTGCTGCCCCGTCCAGACGACGCATACGACGCTTCAGACCCAGCTCATGGCCACCGGGTAGCGCCCAGAGGCAGCCGTTCTCCTCCGTAGCGTCATCCAGCGCCAGCCAAAAGCCCAGGACGCTTGAAGGTTCGGTATAGAGAAACGTGGCGTCCTGGTGCAGCGCTACCGGCGCCCCGATACGAGGCTGCTTGAACAAATACATGCTCTGGAGCGGCAGCGGCTGCCGGTGGCCAAGCTGGCTCGCCAGCTCACGCACTCCAAGCGTCCCGGTCGCCTGCTCAAACACCGGGTCCAGCCGGTGCAGCGCGTGGCCAACCTTGTTCATCGAGAGATCTTTGTCCCGCACCAGCCGCCCATCCGGCGCGCGCGCGTCCGGCTCCAGGAAATAGCGGATCTCGCTCCCCGACTCGAGAAAATACCGATCGTCGCTCGCTTCGTTGTTGCCGATAAAAGCGCTCTGCTCCTGCTCGGGTTCAAAGGTCGCGAGCAACGCCGCCATCCGGGCACGCAGCATGTTTACGAGCTCGGGTTCGACATAGTGCTCGAGAACCAGAAAGCCGTCACGGGCGAATTGCTCCCGCTGGGTCTGGGTCAACCGTGTTGCTTGGGTCCGCACGCTTCTCTCCGTTGTTTCGCGGGGCATTTTGCCACGTTGCCACCGCCGGCCGAATCTTTTAGGCTTACGAAAAAGGTCGTATTTAAGCTCGAACGAACCATGCAAACCAAGCCGGAGGGGACGACCGGATGAACAAGACAACGCATATCGTCAACACCACGTTGCTGGCCCTGCTGGCCGCCGTCGCTGGCTGCGCTTCCACCAGCGAACGGAATATGAACGCGGGTGAACGGACACTGGTCAGCGACGAGGTCGCTGAACTGGTCGAGGAGCTAGGGGAAGTGGACGTGCGCTTCGCCGAAAACGTTTACTGCGAGCGGATCCGCCGGGTGGGCACCCACCTGGTAACACGCGTCTGCTGGGACAGCCGCGAGGCCGCGCGGCGCAGCCGGCAAGCCAGTGATCGTTACCATCGAAGCATGGGGAACGGCACCGGTTGCACGCTTGGCACCTGCGCCGGAGAAGCCAGAGGTCCGCTCGGCGGCGCAGAAGGCGCCGTTAGGCTGCCGGCATTACCTAACTAAATCGACTTAGCGATTCAAACCGCCTTAGCGATTCGCCATCTGCGGTGGGAGCGTGACAAGATCGCGCGCTACCCGAAACCCGATCGCGGCCCCGCGCGTTTCCGCCTTGTAACCCTGGCGGCTGCTGGCCCGCGCCGTATCCGGGGCGCCGCCCCAAAACGTTCCTCGCACCACTCGTAGATCGCACCCGCGGTTGACCCAAGCTGAACCGTCGCCCGGCGCCCGCACGTAGCTGTCGTGCCAGCAGTCGGCCACCCACTCCTGTACGTTACCGGCGATGTCGTAAAGTCCGAATGGATTTGCGCTGAGCTGCGCCACCGGTGCCGGGCCCCAGAAGCCGTCGGTGTAATCCTCAAAGGCGATGGTCCAGCTCAGACGGCGCGGCGACTCGTCACCTTCACCGGTCAGGTTTTCCACCGCCAGCGTCGGCGTGCCGTCGCCCCACCAGTAGCGAGTCTGTCGCCCGCCGCGCAGCGCGTATTCAAACTCCGCCTCAGACGGCAGGCGGTAGGCGTACCCGGTTTCTTCCGCCAGCCAGCGTGCGTAAGCCTGCGCGTCGGTGAAGCTCACGTGCACCACCGGCAGATCGGGCTCAGCGTCCCGACCGTTATAGGCGTGGCGCCAGCTGGTCTTCCGGCGCCGCCCCACGCGGCCGCTGGCTTCGCTGTAAGCGTAAGAGTGACCGTCACGCTCGGCGTCCGTCTCATAGCCCGTCGCCTCGATAAACTGCGCGAATTGCCCGATCGTGACTTCGTGCTGGCCCAGCGCAAACCCCCGACCGAAGACTACCGTATGGGCGGGACGCTCGAAGCGATTCTGCACCGGATCCACCGGTGATGCGCCCATCCGGAATGCGCCGTGCGGCAGCACCACCATCGTGGGGCCCTCGCCGCCACTGGTCAGGTCATCAGAAAACAGCTGCCCCGGCCGGAACACGTTGTAAAGCCGGCTCAGCCGCAGCTCTTCGTCGAGGGCCGCCAGCAGCTCACCGCCCGCTCCCAGGCTGCGAACCGATTCAATCGCCTCCTCAGCGTCCGGGAAACGGCTATCGCGCATGGCGAGCCGGGCCACGTTGGAGGTTTCTTCGATGCGAAGGCGGCGAAACTCCTGAATCTGCTCAGCCGCATAGTCAACGCCCGATGAGCCGCCCCGCGCCCGCCGAGCGCCTGCCACAAGCCGATTGGCCCGTCGAAAGTCCATCTCCCGGGCCGCTGCCAGCGCCCGGTCGATCAGACGCCGCTCCAGCCCAACCAGCCGATCGGCCAGCGCGACGCTCCCCGGATCGAGCTGGGTCGCGCGACGGAGCCGGTCAAGGGCGCTGCGTCCGGCGGGTTCGATCAGCCGCCCCGCCTGGATGTCAGCCTCAGCCAGGGCGATCAGTTCGGCGCTTTTTTCCAGCGCCTCCAGTCGGTCGCCGAGGCCGGTCAGTTCTTGGCCGCTGACCTCAGCGCGGCGCAGCGCCTGATAAACCCTCGTGCCGGCGGCAATTTCCCGACGCTGGGCAAACCCTTCCAGCTGTTCCAGCAGCTTGCTGACAACGGCATCGAACCCCTCGCGGGCTTCGGGATGATCCGGATTCGCGCGCAGGATTGACGCGTAGCGCCCCAGCGCGCCTTGATTGTCGTCCTGAAAAAGCTTCCCGTCGGTCAGCAGTTGGTCGGCCAGCGACAGCTCCTGCTCGACGTCATCGACGAGCCCTTCACCGGGCGTGTTGCCCGATCGCCAGGCAGCCGGATCAAATTGGTCGGGCGTCGCAGGCTCGGTTTCGCTCACCGGCGCGGCGGGTGCCGTATCGGTCGTCTCGGTAAGCTCCTGACTGGGGGGGGCCTGCGGCGAAGTCTGGCGAAAGACCCACACCACGGCGGCGAACAGCAACATGCCGACGACCAGGAGGCCCAGCCGGAGCTTTTTTACGGACAGCGATGGTTGGAGTTCACTTTCGGACATCGTTTCAGAGAGCGCCATGGGAGCTCGCGGGCCGAAAAAGCCCTTTTACAGCGATTCAAGTTAGGCCATGGACTCCTGTGGCGCAAGTGGCCACCGGCATTTGTTTCGCATTGTTTCGATCGTGCCATTGAGGCATAAAAACATTAAAAACAATGCGTTAGATCTGTTTAGTTAAGAAATCGTTAATGATGCAGCTGGTTGCCAACATTGCGTACCGAACCGGAAAGTTGCGCCAGGTCCCAGCCGCGTCCCTCGGGCCCCCTCGTCACGCGGCCTGAGCGAATCCGCTATCATGCGGCCTGGAATTTTTCTGACAGCTCAATGACTGACGCAACTTCTCACGCACCAGCTAATACGGGCGCCGCCCGCCAGACCGCTTCTCCCGAGGTGGACTGGATTCGGGACAACGCGGCGCTCAAGGCGGCGTGCGAGCATTGGCTGGCCCTTCCCGCCATCGGCGTGGATACCGAGTTTGTTCGAACCCGCACCTACTACGCCCGACTCGGCCTGATTCAGATCGGTTCCGCGGGGCGTTGCTGGCTGATCGACCCGCTACCCATCGACGACTGGTCGCCGCTGGCCCAGGTGCTCGGCAGTCGCCAAACGCGGAAACTCATCCACAGCGGCTCGGAAGACATCGAGATTTTTCAGCGCCTCAGCGAAACGCCGCTGGCCGGCTTTTTTGACACCCAGATCGCCGCCGCGTTGTGCGGCCTCGGCCCGAGTCTGAGCTACCAGGCACTGGTGTTTGAGCTCTGCGGCAAAGAGATCGAAAAGGACGTGACTCGCTCAGACTGGCTGGCAAGGCCTTTGAGTCCCGCTCAGATTCGTTACGCGGCGCTGGACGTCGCGCATCTCGACAGCCTCTACGAGCAGCTCAGCGGCAAACTTGCGAGTCTCGGCCGGACCCGCTGGCTCGAAGCGGACTGTGATCAGCTGACCACGCGGGTGGGTCTCGACGACGTGCTGAAAACTCAGTTTCAGCGCTTCAAGCAGGTGTGGCGGCTGAATGGCCCCCAGCGCTCCGCCCTTGCGGGTCTGCTGCGCTGGCGGGAGGTTACCGCCCGAGACCTCGATCGTCCTCGCAGCCACATCCTGACGGACAACGACCTGCTCGCACTGGTGCGGGATTTGCCCGCCGATCGCGAGTCGATGATGGCCCTGACGCTGGAGCGCAGCCGCAGCGTCGGACGCCGCTCCAAAGTCCTGCTGGACGTGCTGCGGACCGCCAGCGGCGAACAGGATCATCCACCCAAACAGCCCGAACCCCTCGACCGCAGCGCGCGAACCCTGGTCAGCCAGCTGCGTGCCGCCATCGCCGAGCAGGCGCAGACGCTAGGGATTGCACCGGAGGTGCTCTGCGGCAAGCGCGATCTGTTGCACCTGCTGCAGGTCGGTGAGCCGACGGCGAAGCTGTCGGGCTGGCGCTTCGATCTGGTGCGCCCGCTGGTGGCGGAGCATCTGCCGACGTGACCCCAGCTCGCGCAAAAGTTTTCCTGGTAATGGTCCTCGCGGCGCTTATCTCGGCGCCGGCGCTTAGCCAAACCGCGACCGACATTTATCTGCTCGATCTGGCGGCGCTGGAGGATGGCCGGACGGTTATCCTGCGAATCACCGACGTGCCCGGCTACGACAATCAGCCGCATTTCTCCGCTGACGGCAAAAGCGTTTACTTCAGCCGGATCCGGGGCGGCCGCGCCCACATCATGGCGTACGACATCGCCAGCGCCGAGACCCGGGTTATCCGTGACGACCCCGAAAGCGACTACTCGCCGACGCTGATCCCGCGCATGGATGCCCTGTCCGTGATCCGGGTTGAGGCCGATCAGCGCCAGCGCCTCTGGAAGATCCCGCTGGGCGAAGGTGAACCGCAAGTCCTCTTCGAAACCATCGAGCCGGTGGGGTATCACGCCTGGGCCGCGCCTCGGATTGCGCTGCTGTTTGTCCTGGGCGAGCCGCCGACGCTGGCGCTGGCGGGGCCGGCGGGTGTTGCGCTGCCAATCGATCGCAACATCGGTCGTGGCCTTCAGTCGCTGCCGGGGACCACCGAAGTTGCCTACGTGAGCAAAAGCGCCGACCCGGACCGATGGGTGATCAACGCGTACGACTATGCGCTGGACAAGACCCGGTTTTTGGCGCCCACGCTGCCAAAGCGCGAGGATTTTGCGTTGAACGGTCAGGGCGACCTTTGGATGGCAGACGGCACGGTGCTGTACCAATGGAACGTCGAGCGGCCGTCCTGGGTACCGTTGCTGGACCTGTCCACCATGAAACTCGGGACCCTCAGCCGCCTGGCGCTGAGCCCGGACGGACGACAGCTTGCGCTCGTCTCCGAGGAGAATATCGGCGGGTAAGCCGGCCTGCGCTAGAGCAGCTTCGCCAGCAGCGCGTCGCGAAAACGGCGAATCCGCTCAGCGTTCAGTCCGATATCCGACATCCCAACCCGGGACTTCGAGCGCACATCAACCAGCGTCACCTCGTTTCCGGCGACGATGCGAATCACCACGTCGTCCTTAAACGCAAACCATCGGGTGGTGTCGGTCGCCTCGATCCGCCCCTCAGCCTCCTCCACCGCGTGGATTTCCCAACCAAGGTCGGCCGCCGCCGCGCGGGCCTGGCTAAATACCTCGGGGACCGTCGCGCGGATGCGGATGGTCTGCAGATCGGGATAAGCCTCTCGCTGCTTGGCCGCCGTTTCCTCGCCGGCATAGTCGACCGGATTAGGGGCATCAGCCCGGATCGGAGCGATCGCCACAAACGCCGGGGGGTCCATCGTGTTGGTCGTGATGTCGTGGATCGGCGGGACCTCGGAGGCCTGAGATCGCATCATGACCGGCACGCTGGCCGCACCGCCGGCCAGCACCATGCCCAGCAAGGCGAGCACCACGGAACCTCGACCGCTGCGCCAGCGAACGAGCAGCGCCAGTACACCCAACACCGAGGCGCCAATGGCGGCATAGACCACATAGAAAAATACCCGGAACGTGAACCCGAGTTCCCACCAGCCCATGCGATAGGCCGGTCCCGTCAGGAGCAGCCCAACCGCCGCCAGGAGTCCGAGGAGAAAGGTAATTCGTGCGAGCCACTGCATCGATGTGCCCTGCGGGAATGGAAAGTGGGCGCCACCTTAGCATTCCCAGTGCGCCGTGCCGATCATCCTGTCGCTTCAGCGAGTGAGTCAGATGAGTCCTCGCGGCTCGCTACGCTTGCTTGCGGTAGAATCGCGCATCCCAAACGTGAGTTTGTTCCATGGAACGCACCACCGTGGTCCTGGTGACGCTGGTCGCCTACAAGATCCTGCTGCTGGGCATCGGACTGTGGGCGCAGCGTCGCACCCGCAACACGGAAGACTATTTTCTCGGCGGCCAGCAGCTCGGCCCCTTTGTGGCTGCCATCAGCTATGCGGCGAGCTCCTCGTCAGCCTGGACTCTGCTCGGCGTCAGCGGGGCGGCGTTCAGCCTGGGGCTCGGGGCATTCTGGCTGCTGCCCGGCATTGTCGCAGCCCATATCGTCTGCTGGTTCTGGGTGGCGCCGAGGCTCCAGGCGCGCTCCGCCGGCGGTGCCGCGCTGACGCTGACCGACGTCCTCGCCGGCGATGCTCACGGGCCCTGGCGCGACGCGCTGGCGGTCAGCGCCTCGTTGATCGTGCTGTTTTGCTTTGTGTTTTACGTGGCGGCTCAGTTCCAGGGCGCCGGCAACACGTTTACCAGCAACTTCGACATGGATGGGAATCACGCTCTCTGGCTGGGTGCAGCGATTGTTCTCATCTATACCCTGCTCGGCGGCTTCTGGGCCGTCAGCGTGACCGACGCACTGCAGGGCCTGCTGATGTGTATCGCGGCGGTGCTGCTGCCGGTGGCGGCCGTGATGGCGGTCGGCGGACCGGCGACGCTGCTGGCGGCGCTGCCCGAGATGACGCCCGGGCTCGGCGGCGGGTTCGCCGCGACTGCCGCGGTCGGTTTTGCGGCAGGCATGATGCTGGTTGGACTCGGCACGTTTGGTCAGCCTCAGTTGCTCAATCGGTTTATGGCGTTGCGAGACGAAAAATCGCTGCGCCAGGCGCGCGTGATGTCGGTGGGCTGGTTTGTGGTGGTCCTGGTCGGGATGCTGGTTCTGGGCTGGTGCGGCAGGCTGCTTATGCCCGATGCACCCAATGGCGAAACCCTGTTTTTTGATCTCACCAACAGCCTGTTTCCGGTGCTGATCGGCGGGGTGATCACCGCAGCCGTCTTGTCAGCCATCATGTCCACCGCGGACAGCCAGCTGCTGGTCGCCGCCGCTGCGGTGGCTCACGACATGGGCCTGTCGCGGCGCTGGCCGAATCATTCGCTGCTCGTCTCGCGGCTGGTCATGGCGTTGCTGTGCGCCGGCGCTGCACTTCTCGCTTCCGCCCTGCCCGACTCCATTTTTTCCCGCGTCCTGTTCGCCTGGAATGGGCTGGGCTCAGCCTTTGGCCCGCTGCTGATCATCATGCTGTCCGGGCGCACCGTCGCGCCACCCTGGGCACTGGCCAGCATGCTGACAGGCTTTGGCCTGACCGCGGTGATTTTTAGTCTGCCCAACACGCCGGGAGACATCGCCGAGCGCGTGGTGCCGTTTATTGCCGCTCTGGTGCTGGCGCTGATCGGCACGCGAAGCCGTCGCGCTGCCGTTGCCGCCGCTCCCGCTACGACCGTCAGGGGATAGTCTTGGAAACCCGAATTCTCGCCGATAAGCTGATTGTGGCCGAAGACGTCTTCGAGCCGCGCGAATACGACATGGTGGAAAAAGAGATTGCCAGCCTGCGGCAGTTCATCGAACCCACCTATCACGGCAGCGACGTCACGCTCTATCGCACGGTCCTCGACCAGCTCTACGGCGATCGGAAGCGGTCGTTTATTCTTCAGATCCTGCCGGAAAAGCTATACAGCCGGTCCGTGCTCGACCAGGCGGACACGATCCTGGACCTCTGCTACACCTTGGTGAACAAGCAGCACAAGTTCACCACGGCGCTCACGGAGATGCGCAGCGACACCGATTACCGGACCCACACCGATACGGGTTCCGGCGTTGGCTGGACGCAGATTTTTATGTCATGGATCTGGTACTACAACCCACAACCCGAGCTGTTCACCCACGGTGATCTGATCGTCGAGGACCTGGATCTGACCATCACGCCGAAGGACAACCGGCTGGTGCTTCTACCGGCCTATCTCAATCATCGGATCACTCCGGCCGTCTACGCTGACGGCAGCGGGGACTACTACCGCACCACGCTGAACGGGTTTTTGACGATCGGCTGACAGACCGGGGTACTAATCCCGGAAGTTTTTGAACTGGAGGGGCAGGCCGACGTCCGCTTCTTTCAGCAGCGCGATGACCGCCTGCAGGTCGTCGCGCTTCTTGCCCGTCACGCGAAGCTGGTCACCCTGGATCTGCGCCTGAACCTTCATCTTGGCATCTTTGATCTGCTTCACCATCTTCTTGGCGAGCGGCGTGTCGATCCCTTCCCGAACCGTCGCGTTCTGGGTGGCGGTCTTGGCCATGACCACCGGCTCCCCCGTTTCCAGGGCGGCAGTATCGATACCGCGCTTGGAAAGCTTGTTGTAGAGGATGTCCAGCATCTGCCCCAGCTGAAACTCTGCCTGAGCGGTGAGTTCGATGACCGTGTCCTTCAGTTCGAACTGCGCCCCACTGCCCTTGAAGTCAAAGCGGGTACCAACCTCTCGATTCGCCTGATCTACCGCATTGCTCAATTCGTGATGATCGACTTCAGAAACAACGTCAAATGACGGCATGGCGTGCTAATCTCTCTGGCTGACGGATGCTCAATTCTAGCAAAGAGCGCTGACCTGATCGCCGCCGGCACCTTTTGTCGATTTCGTAGTCTGACCTCCTTCCATGTCCTTTTCCCCACACCGGAAGCTGCTGTGATCTCGCGGTTCTTCAAACCGCCCTCACTGCTGTCG
Organism: Pseudomonadota bacterium; assembly: GCA_039033415.1. NCBI lineage: Bacteria > Pseudomonadati > Pseudomonadota > Pseudomonadota bacterium. Next base: position 83,215 of record JBCCCR010000016.1, read on the forward strand.
ATAGGGCTCTTGCTGATGATTGTTGGCACCGCCAGCGGTCTGGAGCTCAAGATCGAAGGAGGCAGCGACGCCCAGCACGAGGCGGTGCTGGCGACAACGCCCGCTCGGCGCATCCGCGACGCCGAAACGGATGAGTCGCTCGATTTCTGGCTGAGACGGCTAAGCACCGAAGGCGCGAAGGCGCTGCAACCGCTCGGGTACTACAACGCTCAGATCAGCGGGGCGCCGGAAGGCACCGCGGTCCGGGTCCAGGTTGAACCCGGAGAGCCGGTCCGAGTCACGTCGGTGGCGATTCGCTTTCAGGATGCTGACGTGTCGCCGACGGTCACCTTCCCGCTGGCCGCCGGCGCGGTATTTGATCACCAGAGCTACGAAACGGGCAAGCAGGCGATTGCTGCCTGGCTTTTGGCTCAAGGTTATCTTGCCAGCGAGCTCATCACTCATGAGGTGCGGGTCCATCGCCAGCGACGAGCCGCAGAGATTGAGCTGACCTGGCGCCCGGGCCCGCGCTATCGTTTTGGGGAAGTCCGCTTTACAGACAGTCCGCTGGCGGACGCGTTTTTGCGCCGCTATCTCACCATCAGCCCGGGGGAATACTTCTCCGAGCGTCGGCTCCAGTCCATCAGCGAGGCCTTGCGCGGCAGCGGCTACTTTGCTGCCGTGGAGATTGTGCCGGGCGCACTGGATCCACCAACCGAAACCGTGCCGCTGGAAATCCAGCTGACGCCGCGCAAGCAGTCCGCCTACCAGGCCGGGGTGATCTACGCGACCGATGCAGGGCCCGGTCTTGAGGCGGGCGTTGAGCGACGCTGGCTCAACGACCGGGGCTACCAGGGGCGCGTGCGGCTCGAGCTTGCGACCCGCCGGTCGCTGGCCGCAGCGCGGCTGGACATACCCTCGGCAGGAGATCTCGATCGGTCGTTAAGCCTCAGCCTCAACTACGTCGATGAGTCCACCGACAGCTCCGATCGTCAGACCGGCCAGCTGGCGGTTTCCCGACAGTCGAGGTGGGGCGCCTGGAACCGCGTCGACGCCCTCACCTACCTGCGGGAGAACTTCGAGATTGGTCAGCAGGAAGACACCGTGAGCTTTCTGCTCGGATCGCTGGAGCTGGCGCGGCAGGTCAGCGACGGCAGCCCCGTTCCCCGAGCCGGCTGGCGGGCAAGCCTGGAGACCCAGCTCGGCGCTGATGCGCTCGCCTCCGATACCAACCTCGCCCGCGTCGAAATGAACGCCAAGTCCATCTATGGCGTGGGTGAGCAATACCGACTGCTGCTGCGGGGCAATCTGGGGGCACTGTGGTCGGATGATTTCAACCAGGTTCCTGCGTCGCTCAGGTTTTTTGCCGGTGGCGATCAGAGCGTGCGCAGCTTTGACTTCGAGGAGCTGGGTCCAACGGACGAGCTCGGCGAGCCCACCGGCGGCGAGTATCTGGCGGTGGCCAGCGTCGAGTTCGACGGCCCGCTGCCGGGCAACTTTCGCTGGGCGGCATTTGTCGATGCCGGTAACGCGTTTGGCGGCGGCGACGACGACATCGCCTACTCGGCGGGACTGGGTCTGCGCTGGCTGACCCCTATCGGTCCGCTGCGGCTGGACATCGCCAGCGCCCTGTCGGACTCGGACAGCAATTTCCGGATTCACTTCACCGCCGGGCCGGACCTGTGAGTGACGCACCCGCGCAACCGTACCGACCCAGAAGATGGCTAACGCGACTGTTGTGGGTTGCGGCTGTTTTGCTGCTTGTGCTGCTGCTTCTGGTGTTGACGCTCGTTTACACCCATCCCGGTCTTAGGCTCGCCGCGCGGGTGGCCAGCGGACTCGAGGGAGTCGAGCTCCGCTACGACACATTGGAGGGCTCGCTCGCCAGCCTGGATGCTACAAACCTTACTGTGAGCACCAAGGACCTGCGCCTGCGGGCAAAAACGCTCACGCTACGCTGGTCGCCGGCCGAACTGATCGGCCCGCTGGTCAAGATCGAACGTCTGGCCGCCGACGGGCTGACGCTGACCCTGCCCAACTCGAACGACGATATCTCGACCAGCTCACCGCCGAGTCTAGCGCCACCGGAATATTTGCAGCTGCCCGTTGAGGTGATGATCGACGCGCTGGTCGTCACCAATCTCACCCTGGACTCGGGAGACTCAGCGCCCCTTCGAATCGACGAGCTGACAGTCAGCGCGAGGCTGATGGACGATCAGTGGGAAATCTCGCGGGTAACCGTCTCCCAGCCCGATCAGCGACTGTCCGCAAGCGCCCGGCTCAAACCCAACTCGCCGTTTGATCACCGGCTTGCCGCCTCCGTGACGTCACCGGAGCTGGAGCTATCGTGGCAGAGCGAAGGGGATCTCAACGGCAGTGCCGGCTCGTTGCGCGGTCGGCAGGGCGACCAGCCGATCGACCTGTCCACGGTACGCCTGGCGTTTTCCGACGCACGGTGGCGGCTCGAGGTTGGCGGTCAGGCCGGACCGATTGAACTACAGGGCACCGCGGCGCTCGATGCGCTCGAGCTTTTTGCGGCGGACGTCCAGGCGGTTTACGCCGACCCTGCCGGCGATCTTCAGGATCTTGAGGTCACGGTCAGCGCCAGCGGGCCTTTCGAGCAGCTGGGCGGCCGCCTGGAACTTCGGTCCAACGGGCTAAGGACTCTAGGCCCCATCGACGGCGAAACCCGCTTCAGTCTGCAGTCCTTCGAGCAACTGGTTTTCAGCGGTCTCCTTCTCGCGACGCCCGACGGTCGGGTCAGCGGAGGTGCGCAGCTCAGGCTGAGCGAGCTGCCGCAGGCAGATTTCGATTTGCGGATCGATGACGTCAAGCTGGCCCGGGTGCACCCAGCACTCACCGGATTCATGGCGGGTACCGTACGGGCCCAAACCCGCGGCGAGGACGGCAAGCCGGCAAGCCGGCTCACGCTCGACCTGGCGAGCGAGGGAATCGACCCACCGCTGTCCATAAACGGAAATCTGATGCTGGCCGGCGCCACGCCGGCGTCCGGACAGCTGACCCTCGCTGCAGGTGCTGGAAACCAGCTTGAGCTGGATCTCCCCGCACCGGATCAGCTCAACCTGGACCTCAACTTTGAGAATCTGCAATCGCTCTGGCCGGATCTTGCGGGCAGGATGACCGCAACGCTGGTGGTCAATCCTGCGGCACTCATCGAGCTGGCCAACGATCCAACGCAGCTCGCCGGGGCTGACGCCTGGCCGCCCCTGACCGGCAGGATCGACGGCCGAGCAATGGCCCTGGGCGAATACCGGCTCGGCGAGGTGAAGCTGGCGCTGACCGAGACCGGCCCGACGCTGGACGTCACTGACCTGACCGCACCGCAGGCAAAGTTTCGCCGCGCCATGCTGACTATCGAGGGAAGCCCCGCATCGCATCGAACGACGCTCGACGCCGACAGTCCGTTGCTCAACGCGCGGCTGGGAAGCAACGGGAGCTGGGCCGCCGACGCTTATCGCTTTGTCGTGGACGAGCTGATGTTCGAAGCGGAAGACCTGCCGGCGCTCCGCGTCACCGAGTCCTGGCGGGGCAGCGTTTCCGCTGACGCGCAGCAGCTCGAACCGGGATGTCTTAGCGGCACAGGCATGCAGCTTTGCCTGGCGGCCAGCAACAACCTGGAAAGCCGGTCTGCGGAGCTGGAGCTGTCGCTGGACGCTGACGCGATCAGCGCGAGCAGCTGGCGGCGCTGGTGGCCGACGGCGCCGGCGGGGCTCACGCTGACCGAGCCGGTAACCCTCACCGCCGGGTTGGCGCAAGATGTGAAAGCGACAGCAGGTCAGAACACCGAAACGGACCGGATCAACGTCAGCGCCAAGCTGGGCGGTATCGAACTGCCGGCGCCGCAAACCCTCGAATCAGGCCCGAATCCCCAGCCGCTGCGGCCACTGCGTGATCTGGAGGTGTCGCTGATCGGCAACTCCCGAAGCGCGGATCTCAAGCTCTCCGCGGGCTTGGCCGACGGCTCGCTCGCGGCGACCGGGGTGGTCACCGACCTTTTTGCTATGCCATCCATCGATGCCAGCGTGGGCCTGGAGACAGACAGTCTCGATCTCCTGTCCTCGTTGCTCCCCGACGTCGATCTGGACGGGGGGCCGCTGACGCTCGACTTGACGGTGCGTGGACCTGCGCAGCAAGCCGCCGTGACGGGAACCGCCAGCGTCCGCCAGGTCACCGCAGCCGTGCCGAGGCTCAACATCTCACCACTGCTGGACTTTGATGTTCGCCTGCCCGCCGCCGGTCAGGGTACGTTTGAGGGCACCGTTCAGTCGGGTGAGGGACAGGGATCATTGCGCGGGAGCGCCGAGATTGACGAGGCGCTGCAGCTCGCGGTGGATCTGGACGGTGACAGGCTGCTGATCGCCGACAGCGACACGCTCAGCCTGGTCGCCAGCCCAGACCTCTCGCTTCGCATGGACGGTGCCGTCACCCGCGTCACCGGCGAAGTGACAATCGATAAGGGCATGGTCGCGCTGACCACCGGCTCCAGCAGCGTGCAGGCCAGTCCAGACGTGGTGATTGTCGACGCGGAGACGAATGAGCCATCCCGGCCGCAGTCGGCCAGCGAGCTGGATGTGCGGGTGAGATTCGATGAGCCCGTCCCGGTGACGGGCTACGGGTTGCGCGGTGAGATCAGCGGTAGCCTGCGGGTACGGCAGAAGCCCAAGGGCCCCATGCTCGGCAACGGCGAGCTGCAGCTGACCGGCAGCTACGGCGCTTTTGGCCAGCGGCTCATCATTGAGCGCGGCACGCTGAACTATGTCGAGACGCCGCTCAACGATCCGACACTCGATTTTTTCGCCTATCGCCAGGTGGGTGACACCAAGGTGGGTATCCAGGTCAGCGGCCGGGCCTCCAGCCTGAGCGCGCGGCTCCAGTCGGACCCACCAATAAACGAAGCGGACCAGCTGGCGATGCTGGTACTCGGGGAACGGAGCAACGGCCTGAATCAAAGCCAGTCAGACCAGCTGGCGAGCGCCGCGCTGGGCCTTGCGTTGGCGCAAGGCAATAAGCGACTTGGGGCGCTGGGTGACGAGGGCGCTCTACCGCAGGTGAGCCTGACGCAGGAGCTGGGCGGGCTGGCGGTGGCGGTCGGCAAACAGATCTCGCCCAAGCTCTATGTGGGCTACACCGTCGACCTGCTGGAGCCGATTCAGCTCATCCGCCTGCGTTATCGGATCTCCGACCTTTGGACCGCCGAGTCGGAGCTCGGTCAGGAGAGTCGGGTGGCGTTCCGATACCGTGTGGAGCGCTAAGCCCCACCAAACTGTGGATCCTGCCCTGGCTACATGCTGCGTCGGTATTGACCGCCGACCGTAAACAGCTCGTCGGTGATCTGCCCCAGCGAACAGCACCGAACGGCATCCATCAGCTTCGCAAACACGTTTTCCCCGTCGATCACCGCCTGACGAACCGCGGCCAGAGCCGCGTCGCTGTCCGCCTGATGCCGGTCCTGGAAGTCCTTCAGCCGCTCAATCTGCCGCTGCTTTTCATCTTCGGTGGAGCGGGCGAGCTCGATTAGCGGGTTTTCCTCCGGCGTCTCCGGCTCAAAGGTATTAACCCCAATGATCGGCAGGCTGCCGTCATGCTTCTTGTGCTCATAGAGCAACGACTCCTCCTGGATGCGACCACGCTGGTAGCCGGTCTCCATGGCGCCGAGCACCCCACCCCGATCGCTGATCCGCTCGAACTCCTGGAGCACCGCCTCCTCCACGAGGTCGGTCAGCTCGTCGATAATGAACGCCCCCTGATTGGGGTTTTCGTTTTTTGCGAGCCCAAACTCCCGATTGATAATGAGCTGGATGGCCAGCGCTCGCCGGACCGACGACTCGGTCGGGGTGGTGATCGCTTCATCAAACGCGTTGGTGTGCAGACTGTTGCAGTTGTCATAGATCGCAATCAGCGCCTGGAGCGTGGTGCGGATATCGTTGAAGTTCATCTCCTGCGCGTGCAGCGACCGCCCGGAGGTTTGGATGTGGTACTTCAGCTTCTGGCTCCGCGCGTTGGCGCCGTACTTATCGCGCAGCGTCACCGCCCAGATCCGCCGGGCAACACGACCCATAACGGTGTACTCCGGGTCCATGCCGTTGGAGAAGAAAAACGAGAGGTTGGCCGCAAAGTCGTCGATGTGCATGCCCCGCGCCAGGTACGCCTCGACAAACGTAAAGCCGTTCGACAGGGTAAGCGCCAGCTGCGTGATCGGGTTCGCTCCAGCTTCCGCGATGTGATAACCGGAGATCGACACCGAGTAGAAGTTCCGCACCTGGTGATCGATAAAGTACTGCTGAATATCACCCATCATCCGAAGGCTGAACTCGGTAGAGAAGATGCAGGTGTTCTGTCCCTGATCCTCTTTCAGGATGTCGGCCTGTACCGTGCCGCGGACCGCGGTCAGCGCACGGCTGCGCAGCTCGGCCGCTTCGTCCTCGCCTGGCGCGCGGCCTTGCTCCGCCACAAAGCGATCCAGCTGCTGATCGATGGCGGTGTTCAGGAACATGGCCAGAATCGTCGGCGCGGGCCCGTTGATGGTCATCGACACCGAGGTGGTGGGATCGCACAGGTCGAACCCATCAAACAGCGCTTTCATATCGTCGAGCGTGGCGATGGACACACCGGCATTGCCGATCTTCCCGTAGATGTCTGGCCGCGTGGCCGGGTCACAGCCGTACAGCGTGACCGAATCAAACGCGGTGGACAGGCGCTTGGCGGCAGCGTGCTCTGAGAGCCGCTTGAAGCGCCGGTTGGTGCGGAACGGATCGCCTTCCCCGGCAAACATCCGGGCCGGGTCCTCACCCTCTCGCTTAAACGGAAATACGCCGGCGGTGAACGGAAAGTGGCCCGGCAGATTCTCGCGCAGCAGAAACTTCAGGATCTCGCCATGGTCTTCAAAGGCGGGGACGCTGACCCGCGGAATTCGTGAGCCGGACAGGCTGGTGGTCGTCAGCCTCGTCGCTTTCTCCCCTTCGCCCAGCTGATCCTGTCGGTAGCTGTCGCGGGTTTGGGGCCAGGCTTCCAGCAACGCCTTGGCCTCGCGGTTAAGCGCGACGTCTTTTTCTTTTTCCAGCGCAACGAGCTCAGACGCGGTACTCGAGTCGCCCAGCATACGGCGGGCTTCCGCCAGATGCTGCCGCTCGCGGGCGAGGCGTGCCTGCGCGTCGCTGCCGGCGAGATAGGATCGCACCGTGTCAGCAATTTCCGCCAGGTAGCGCTGGCGGTTCGGCGGCACGATGATGGTTTTTTCCGACGACACGCGGACGCCGGCCGGCGGCAGTGCGGACGGGAAGTCGACAAAGTTCTTCTCTCGCAGCACGGTCAGCAGCTGCTGGTAAGCGGCGGTTACGCCGTCGTCGTTGAAGCGCGAGGCGATCGACCCGAACACCGGCATGGTGTCGGGCGCCTGGCTGAAGGCTTCCCGGTTTCGCTGGACCTGCTTGCAGACGTCCCGCCAGGCGTCGTCCGCGCCCTTGCGGTCAAACTTGTTGATCACCACCACGTCGGCGTAGTCGAGCATGTCGATCTTTTCCAGCTGGCTCTGCGCGCCAAACTCCGGGGTCATGACATAGAGCGACGCGTCGACATAGGGCACGATGCCGGCATCACCCTGGCCGATGCCCGGGGTTTCCACCAGCACGAGGTCAAAGCCACCCAGGCGGGTGAGCGCAATCACTTGCCGGAGGCACTCCGGCACCTCACCGGCCGCGCCGCGGGTCGCCAGCGAGCGCATGAAGATCTTGGGGTGATAAATCGCGTTCATGCGAATTCGGTCGCCGAGCAGCGCGCCACCGGTTTTGCGGCGCGTTGGGTCGATCGCGAGTACCGCCACCTTGACCGACTCTCGGCCGTCGAGCCGGATTCGGCGGATGAGTTCGTCGGTGAGCGAAGACTTGCCGGCGCCGCCGGTGCCGGTGATACCCAGCACCGGAACCTGTCCGCCAACAGCCTGCTGTCGCTCGAGCAGGGCATGGTCGGCGGCCGTCAGAAGTCCACGCTCCGCTTTGCTGATCGCGCGGGCCAGCGTAACCGGATCGGCGAGATCAAGCTCGGCGAGCGGGCCCGCGGCGGGCGCGTCGGCAACCCGGCGACAGGTATCCAGCATGTCGTCGATCATCCCCTGCAGCCCGAGCTGTTGACCGGTGTGGGGTGAGTAGATGCGGGTGACGCCGTACGCCTCCAGCTCCTGGATTTCGTCATAGACGATCACCCCGCCACCGCCGCCAAACACGCGAATGTGGCCGGCGCCGGCTTCCGCCAGCTGGTCAATCAGATACTTGAAGTACTCAACGTGCCCGCCCTGGTAAGAGCTGATGGCAATGCCGTCAACGTCTTCCTGCAGCGCCGCCTGCACCACTTCCTGCACCGAGCGGTTGTGGGCCAGGTGAATGACCTCCGCCCCCGAACCCTGCAGGATTCGTCGCATGATGTTGATCGACGCGTCGTGCCCGTCAAACAGGCTGGCGGCGGTGACAAAACGCAGGGGCTTGGGCGCCGCTTGCGGCTCAGGTGCGTTGAAGGCGGTGACGTTGCTCATGACAATTCCTCCGCTGGCCGGTCAGCCAGATTCAGGGCCATTTGGTTTTTCAGCTGTTCGTGCAGGCTGCGCGTCCCCTCTCGGTCGTCCGGGTTTGCCAGCCAGTGATAAACAATACCCAGCACGGTGGCGTTGAACTGGGCGGCAACCGCCTCGGGCGGGATTGCGCCGCGGTAGCCGACAGCGCCCAGCCAGCTGACAATGTCGCGGCTACGACGCTCGGCGATGGTAGCGATCACGTTCTTGACCGGCGACTGCACGCCGATCGACTCAAACCACAGGATGTAAAACGCCCGAACCGGCTCGACCGCCTCCAGACAGAATCGGCAGTGTTCATCGACGGCGGCGTCGATCGCCGCAAGGCCGCTCTTACCGGCCGTGACGCGCTTGAGATCACTTAACCACTGCTCGCCAACGTCCCGGACGATGGTCTCGAACAAGCCGGCCTTTGAGCCGAACCGATAGCCCGCCAGGCCGCGGGAGTAGCCGGCGCGCTCGCCGACCTCCTTGAGCGTGGTCTTGTCGGTGCCGCGCTCAACAATCAGCGTGATCGCGGCATCGAGCATGCGTCGATCGGACAGGTCGGTGCGCTCAGCGTGACTCATGCGCTGCGACTGGCTCATGCCGCCACCTCGCTGGCCATCTCAGCCAGCAGACGCTGGAAATAAGCGGGAGCCAGCAGCAGGCGACTGCCGTACCAGCTGAACATCTCGCCGTCGACGAGCAGCACCCGAGAGTTCGGAAGTGCCGCCCGAAACTCGGCCACGTGAGCGTCGCCAAAGGGATAGGGTTCGGTGCTGAGCATGACCCAGTCAGGCTGCCGCTCGGCCAGCGCCTCCAGCGAAGTTTCGGGATAGCGCGCCAGATCCGCCAGGCAGTTCCGGAAGTTCAGGCGCTCCAGCACCGCGTGGATGAAGGTTCCGGCGCCGCAGGCCATATAGGGCTTTTTCCAGATCAGATAGGCGACGGACTGGCCGGCCCCGTCAGCCAGCTGAGCCCAGCCGTTCTCAACCTCTTCAGCCATGGTGTCCCCGCGCCCGCTCACTCCCATCAGGTCCGCGACGCCGCGAATCATGGCAAGCGCGTCGTCGAAGGTGTAGATGTCGCTCATCCAGACGGGGTATTGCGCGGCGAGTGTCTCGATCGTTTCGCGGTCGTTTTCTTCTTTGTTGCCAATAATCAGGTCGGGCTCCAGCGCAGCAATTTTCTTCATGCTGACACGTTTGCTTCCCCCGATATCCGCCGCGATCTCGCGTGCCCGCGGTGGGTGTAGGCAATAGCGCGTAACGCCCGCGACGCGGCTCTCCATACCGAGATCGAATAAGAGCTCGGTCTGTGAAGGCACCAGGGACACCACCCGCCGGGGCTGCACCGGAACCGTGACCTCCCGACCCATCTGATCTAGCACCGTCCGGGCGGATTTTTGCTGATTGGCCATGGCGAAATTGTATTTGCTTGCTCCAAGCAAGTAAATGAACATGTTTCCCTCACGGTTGGCCCTGGCCACTTTGTCCTTCTGATCCTATGGAACTGGATCTAGCTCCCTGTGCCGGCTGCCGGTACCGTTCAAGCTCTTGGGACAGCGAACTGACAAGGCGAGCCATGCAGCCACTGAAACAAACCCCACGCAATACCGTCAGGCGCGTTGCCGATCGAGGCAGCTTCGACCGGCAGCTCGCCTACGATATCCTCGATGAAGCGCTGATCTGCCACGTAGCGTTTGTGGCGGACGACCAGCCCATGGCGATTCCCACGGCATTTGCCCGTGACGGAGACGAGCTCATTGTCCACGGTTCCGTGGCCAGCCGAATGCTCAAAACGCTCGCCACCGAAATGCCCGTCTGCATCACGGTGACCCTGCTGGACGGGATCGTGTTGGCAAGGTCCGTGTTTGAGTCGTCGATGAACTATCGTTCGGTGGTTGCCATGGGCAACGCAAAATTGGTGACCGAGCCTGCGGCCAAGCTGGCCGCGCTGCACCGACTGACGGAGCATCTGGCACCACGCCGCTGGGAGGACGCTCGTCAGCCGTCAGAAAAAGAACTGAATGCCACGTCGGTCCTGACCCTGGCACTTGACGAGGCGACGGTGAAGGTTCGAAAAGGTCCGCCGAAGGACCTCGAGAAGGATCTGGAACGGCCGATCTGGGCCGGCGTTATTCCCCTGGCGCTCACCGCTGACGAACCCATCACGGATCTCAGCGGAGCGGCGGTTGAGGCAGTGCCGGACTACGTTGCCGGCTACCAAAGAAAAACGGCCCGCGACGCGGGGTGTTCCTAAGCATATGAGGGGCTGGCGACGTGTGGTCGCCAGCCCTCAACTTCCCTGTCTGGCGCCTTATGCTGACGCCTTCTTTTCCAACGATGCTTACTGCAGCGCTGACGTGCAGGCCAGGCTGTCGCCAATGCGGTCGTACTCAAGCGTGACCACGCCGTCGCCGTTGCCGAAGTCGCCGGTGATCTCGACGCTGTCGCAACCGGTGAACGTCACGGAGCCAGTGCCTTCCTGGACAAGGGTCGTCTGATCGCCAGCGTTGAAAACGCCGCCTTCAGAGCGATAGATCGTCACGTCAGCGGTCACGCCGTTGAACGCACCCGGCGTGGCGCAGTCGGTTTCACCTGGCGCGCTGTTGCACGAATCGAAGTGGAACCAGGCCTGGTTGGTGCCGGCGGTGTCGAAGGTATACAGGAAACCCAGCACGCGATCCTGGCGCGGGAAGACCTGAATCTGTGCGCCTTGACCGGGGGTCGCGGCGTTGGCGAACAGGCCGGTTCCGGTCAGATCCACCGGGACCTGCACCTGCAGCGCACCCACGGGCAGCGCCGTAATGCCCAGCGGCTGGTTGGCGCCGTCGCCGGTGGCAACCACGGTCACGATCGTGCCGTCGGTGAGCGCCACCGCGTCGGGATCGATGAAGTTGGTACGACCGTCCGGAGAGGCCACTTTCAGGTCATAGGTTGCTTCAGGCAGCTCAAGATAGCCACTGGCAACACCAAAAGGCACCGGATTCAAACCGCCGACTACGTCACCGCCGTCGGTGCGGATAGACACTTCCGTACCCGCCAGCGTATCGGCGAACGGGGCTGCGTGCACAACGCGGATCTTCACGTTGCCGGCATCCGGCGGCGTGTTGTCGTCGGCCAGGGCCAGCAGGTCGAGAGGCTGGTTTGCACCGTCACCCACAGCCAGCAGCGTGAAGTCGCCGTCGGTCAGGTCACCCGAGAAGGTGATCGCCGGCTCGGTTCCGCCCACGGGCGTGATTTCGACGTTGTAGGTGCCGGCCGGACCGAGGTCCAGATAGTCCGTAAATTGACCGAACTCGACGCCTGGCAGGGCGACAGCGCCATTCACCGCTACGTCAACCGCGGTGCCCTCGAGGGTGTCCGCAAACGGTGCGAAGTGACCGACAACCGCCCGTACCTGAGCTTGGGCCGGGACGGCCAACGCGCTGGCGAGCAGACCGCCAAGCAAGATTCTGGAATTCATCATTGCCTCTCCAATGTGTGTTTAGGATTGAGCCTGAAACAGGCCGGCGCATTTTCCCGATCGCGTTATGAAGCGCGGGTCATCCAAATGTTAGACAGACGTTCACACAAGTGAAGAATTTATGACGGCCGGGGGGCGGCCCTAAAGCGGGGTTACTGAGGTTTAAGATCCCAGGCATCGAGCCAGCTGCGTCTCTCGGGGCGCAGGCTGAAGTCAGTTGCCAGCCGCTGCGCAAAATCGGGCATGTGCCCCGCCCCGTAGAAGATCGCCACACGCTTGCGGCCATCGTCGAGCTGCTCTCGCAGAACCCCAAGCGCTCGCTCGTTGCGCACGGTGATGAGGGTTGAACCCTTTTCCCCGCCGTCCAGCAACGCCATCATCGAATCCATCTGGTCGAACTGACGCGCCATGATCGTTTTGAGCTTGCGGGTCCGGTCGCTCGAAAACAGCGCGCTGAGCAGCTCTACGTCTGACACCACCGTCGCCTGCTGGGGTGCTGCCAGCGCCGTCATCCAGGCTTTGAGCAGCAGCTGAAAGAACGACTCGCCGCGGTTTTCCATCGACTCGCTGAACTGCTTCGGCGACAGGTCGGCGTGCACAAAGTGTTCGCCGGTGTAGTCCACCTCTTCAAGCTGGAAGCTTAAATCCAGGAGGTCTTTCATGCCGAGCTGGAGCCGGGAAGCAATGCCTCCGGGCCCTTCGCGTTCCGGCCCGCCCTCTGGAATACGGGTGCCTTCCGGCGCCACCAGCTCGTACAGCACGGCGTCGTAGTCATCCAGCAACTCGTTGAGCGCCTCGTAGTAGGACACGTCGGCAACGTGCACGGCGCTCACCAGATCCACGGTGAGCCCAGGCCTCTTCGCGTAACCTCCCTGGGGCACAAAGCGGACCACAGAAACTTGCAGCGAGGCGGGCCGGCCGTCCTCTTCGTATAGCCTCAGAAAATCCCGGGTACCCTGATCGAGCAGCAGCGGCGTGCTGTTGTCGGCAGTGGCAACGTCTAAGGCCGGCCCCAGGAGAAAGAACAGCATTCCAGCGCGAATCATCGTCATACAAAGACGATAGGGGCGTACGCCAGAAACACAAGGGTCGATCTGCAGGGGGGTGCCTATTCGAAGCCGCTGGCAAAAATCAGCCCGCCGGGCCCCAGATTGTAGTACGCCACTACGCGATTTTGCCAGCGCCGTGGACCCACAAAATCCAGCTGGCCGTCACGGTCCAGATCCACGACGCTGGTCACGTACATCTGTCCATCCGAGTCCACCGGCAGCTCGTTCCACCCGCTCGCGAGATTCTCAAAAATCGAGATACCCGAGCTGCCGAAAGAAGCCCCGGCAAGCAGGTCGACCCGGCCGTCCTGGTTGAAGTCCGCCGCCGCCAACGTGTGGTAGTTCGTCACGTCATCGAGCAGCACCTCTCGCTGCCACGCTTCCTCGCCGCCGGTTGGATCGCCGCTGTGGCGGTACGTGGCCAAATAGACGCGGGTGCTGCCTTCGGCGGTGACCATCGCCACATCGTCGGGCTGCCCGTCGCCATCGAAGTCGGCCACCACCGACTTGACCGCGCGCCCGGCGAAGTTCAGGTCGATGTTGTACTCCGCCGGCTCGCCCGCCCGCCATCCTCCCGGGTTATCCCAGTAGACGCCGGACAGCACAATTTCCATTTCCTGATCGTTGTCGACATCACCGACCGCAAGCCCCTCCGGCCCGTTGGCGGTCTCGCCGGTGGGCCAAAAGCGCGTGGTCCAGTCGGCCAGGTCCGCGTTCTGCAGCGCCACCAGGAGGCGGAGGTTGTCCGACCGAGTTCGCACCACCACGTCTTTGCGTCCGTCGCCGTCCATGTCGGCAATGGCCAGATCGTTCTGATGCCAGACGCTGAGGGAATAGATTTCGATGCGCTGCCAGGGTTCGGTGACGGTGGCGCCAGCGCCGGGGTTCAAAAACAACCACAGTCGGCCCGGGCCGGAGCTTCGCGCCCCGTCCGCAGCCACCAGATCCGGCCAGCCGTCGTTATTCATATCGGCGACCGCGGCGCCGTAGGAGGTCCCGCTGCCCTGCCCAAGGTCAAATTCTTCAGAGCTGTCGCTCAAGTTCGGTCCGGCATACCACTGGAACGCGCCGTTGCGGGAGTAAGCCACGTCGGGCCATCCGTCGCCGTTGAGATCGGCGCTGCCAATCACGCCGGTACTGCGCTGGCCCACAATCTGAGGCTCAGACCAGAGCATCTGGCCGTCAGCGGATCCTACGACCAAGATAAAGAACAGCACTGCGGATGAGGCGAAGTGGCGTTGGGACATGGCGCCCAGCGTAGTGCGAAAGCAGGGCGAAAAAGATGCCCGTCGTCACACTACGCGGAAGCGAGCGTGGAAAGGTCAGGCTCGGTAAAAGATGAAGCCGCCCCCTCGTTCCACTGTTTTCGAGTGCCAATCTTCAAACTGTGGGAGAGTTGGGCCCCGGGGGCGGCTTCGACCGGACCGATGGTCCGGGTAGACCAGCTTTGCGTGATGGCTGGCGCTCAACGTTGTGAGACCAGCCACCGCGACAAAAGTTTGTGATGCGTTTTGGCCCGCGTAGAAGCGTTTCAGCTCCGTATCGCATTACTTAACATCATCACAACACACCACCCGGCGACATGCCTGTGCCATCGGTTTGATCAAAGCCCCCGAAACTCGGGAAATCAGGCCATCCTTACGGCCTGGGCAACGACAGGCGCTGGATGGCCACGTCGTCACGCACCCACTCTCCGCCCTCGAGACCGAGATAGTCGACGTCCACGCTGATCCGGTTCCCCGCGTCGAGCGCGTTGGAGGGTTGGGTCAACGTCAGCGCCAGACTGCCCGCCGACTCGTCGCTGACGCTGCCGAACGTTGACAGGCGAGCGAAGCCGGTTCGCTGGAACATCTCGAACGTCAGGGGCCCGGACAGATCGCTGAAGGAATCCAAACCGAAGAACCACACCGGCGTGCCGTCTTCCGCGTAGACGTAGAGCAGCACAAACAGGGTCGTGGTGCCGTCGCCGTTGTCGATGTTCTCCAGGCTGAAGCCCCAGCCCGTATCCGCTTCGCCGGCAAACCAAAGGCCGCCGAAGTCGTCCGCAGGCCGGCTGCTTTCGAGCGTCAGCGGCTCAACACACCATTCGTCGACCTGGTTGGTGAGGATAAACTGCAGCACCGCCACGCTGGAGACGCCGTTGCGCCCAACGCCGTCGTTACAGGCGTTGCTCAGCTCCGGGTTGTTAAAGTTCAGCACCACCTGGCCGGCGGAGCCTGGGTTGGCCTGCTGCGGGGGCGTTCGGCTGTCGTCGTACAGAAACTGGGCGAAACCAATCTGGTCGCCGTTGCGCGTCCCGGAAAACACGCCGTTATCGATGGTCCCCACCGCCTGGAACCACTCCGGCGCGCGCCCGAGCGTTTCGAAGGTGTAGAACGTCAGCACGTACACGTCGTTGCCGTCAGCGTCCTGACCGCCCAGCGCAAATTCGAAGCCGTGACCGTCGCGAGAACGGTCGAACATCAGGCCAAGGTAGTTCGGCTCATCCGGTGATGGCGCCCAGCCCACCTCATGCAGCATCGGCCGGGACAGCGCCAGCGAGCGAAACGGCGCGTCGACGCAGCCAGGCGTGTTGGCGGTCATCAGCTCGCAGTAGTTCTGCGCAATGTGAGACACCGATGAACCGGGCTGATACTCGAGCGGCGCATTCATGCGAATGAAGCCTTCGTCTCGGGTGGCGTCAGTGTTGCGGATGGATACCGACGATTCTGGACCCGACCACTGCAGGCCGGAAATCGAGGTGGCGACCTCCAGCCGCTGCGCATCGGTGACCGACGGATCGATCAGCGAGATCCCTTCACCCGTGCGGTTGTCTACGAGATTGGCGGTGAACACGTCCGGCTGATTGAAGACCAGCCGGCCGGTTTCGTTGAAGGTTGCGGCGAAGCCGACGCCGTGGGTGATCTCATGCAGGGTCACCGAGAGAAAGTCAGAATCGTTGCCGGTGGGACCCTGCGGCGTAAAGCCGTAATAGAACGTGCGATTACCCAGCGCCACGTTGCCATCGATATCCGTGTTGAAGGTAATAAAGATGTCCGCCTCAGCGGTCTGGTCACCGCCGGAAAGACCACTGAGCGAGGTGCCTGCGCGCCGTGTTGCGACCGATTGGATGTAGAGCAGGTCGGGTTCGGGCAGGCCGGGGCTGTTGGAGAACAGCGCCCTGCCCCGCGCTCCGGCGAGCGTCGCGCCAGTGGTGTCACCACCGCGGGCTTCCCAGCACGCGTTGATGGTCACGGGCACGTCGCTGTAGAGCTCCATCGAAAGCAGCCTGGCTGCTTCCAGCATGGTGTTGCGCCGCGCCTCTCCGAGCGTGGTGGCCTGGTTGCCGCCCACCGGGGTAAAGGGCGCCGGATCCGTCCAGGGTGCAATATCGCAGTTCGCCGTGCCGGGA
Organism: Pseudomonadota bacterium; assembly: GCA_039033415.1. Taxonomy (NCBI): domain Bacteria; kingdom Pseudomonadati; phylum Pseudomonadota; species Pseudomonadota bacterium. Next base: position 99,665 of record JBCCCR010000016.1, read on the forward strand.
GTGTTTTCGAAATCCACCAGAATCGGCAGATTGCCGACGGTCTGGGTACTGGCATTCACGCTGAGGCTTGCGGTGGACTGCTGCCCCTCAAAGGACACCACGCCGACAAAGATTCGCGTTCCCGCAAGATCGGGCACCGCAAAATCGGCCAGCACAATCGATTCGCTCGTAAAGAGACTCTGGGAGGTGAACTCGGCGGATCCAAAGACGTCGTTGATGGACGTGAGGTCTTCCGGAAAGGGGGTGCCGATCCGGACGAGTAAATCGATGTCTCTCGCCGACGCACCGTCGAGCTCGAGCGTGACCTTCCGAGTGCCCGGCGGTACGTCGAGAAAATAGGAGGAGTCGAGCGTCGCAGAGCCTATTTCGACCGTGGGAACATTGACTTCCAGCGTGCCCTGGGCAGGCAGCTCAATCTGCGCCTGGGCTGCCGCCACAAAACCCAGCAACGTCAGCGCCGCGAGAACCCGCAAAGCCATCATTGCCGCTTCTCCACCCGCCGCACGTCGTTTCGGGCGTTCCCATGGCGGTAACCCAGCGTGCCGTCCGGCTTCACGAAGGCCACGAGCGGCGGCATGGTTGGCGCCGGGTGCTCCACTATTCCGCGCGCTTTCATCGCCGATTTTTTGGCGGCCGAAGGGCTGTCGCTGAGCGTCACGGTGGTCAAAATCTGCTTGGATTCAGCCTGCGCCGAACGTTCCTTGTCAGCGGCTTCCTTGTCGGCAGCCGCGAGCGCCAGCAGCGCGCTGAAGATAACTGGACTCATACCATGGATTCCTTGAGTTTCTCGTTCTAATCCGGAAAGAACCGGTAGTGGCCGGTAACCGGGTATTTAAACAGGATATCGGGTACCACAGGCCCCGCCCCGATATTGTGAACGATTTGTCTGACGGCGGGTCCTTCCGTTTCTGCCGGGTGCTCCGACACGATACCAATATGCGGAAGATTGCCGGGCAGCGTCCAGGTGACCAGATCACCGGGGAGATAGTCCTCCGCCCGGTTTGTGACCGCCAGACTGGCCCCGAAGCGCTCAAAAAACGTTTGTAGGTTAGGCACCCGACGGTGGTCGATATTGGCATCGGGGCCCGTCAGCCCCCAGATTCTCGACGACGGATAGCTGTCGAAGTTGAGCGCCATATCCTCATGAATGGCCTGCTGCAGGTCAACGCCGATCGCCCGATAGGCCCGGATCACCAGGTCGGTGCAGACCCCGATCTCATCAGGGACGTCTCCCCCGGGGTAATTGATCGCCAGGTAGGCGCCGTCGTAGCGGACCGCGACACGGGTCCGCGCCATGGCCGCATCCACCAACGCTCTCGCTTGCGAGACGGTTCGATCGGGCTGTGCAAACACCGCCCCGGTCGACACGGCGACGAGCCAACCCAAAACGAGGCTTACGAGGATCTGGCGTCTTGTCTTGCTATTGCTGGGTGCTTGCATATCCTTTTTATATGACCGTTTTTTCTTGTCGACCGTTCCCGGCGCTGATGACGCTGCTTATTGGGATCAGCTTTGGCCAAACTCACGCCGGCGAGTTCCAGGCCCTCAGCTACGAATACCGCGACAAGCAGACTTTTCTGGAGGCAACCGGTGCCAGCGACGTATCGGGCGCGCTGCCGTCGGGCCCCGGCTCTGCAACCGAAACCACGGTAGGCGGCGTGACGTTCCAAAGCCACCCACCGTCCACTCTGAACTTTGCAGCCTGGACCGAAGGGTTGCCCGACCCCTTCGAGCTGGCGCTGAACGGCGACGAAGAGCTGAACATCGTGCTGGCTACGCCCGCGCTCAGCGTCGGCTTTGAGGTCGAGCAGGCGACCAATTCTCATCCCAACATCAATGGCGGCAACGTCATCTCAGATTTTGATGTTGTGCTGTGCGCCGAGACCTTCGACCGCGGTGACGCCTGCCCTACCGCTTCCGTGATCAGCACCCACCGGTTTCACCCGCCCCTCAGCGGACCGCCTGACTATACGCCCAGCTTCTTTGGGGTTTGGACCGGCACACCGATTGCCCAGCTTTCCGTTCGCGAGCCCACCCCGGCTGACGGCAACGAGTTCTTTGGCCGGGTGTTTGCCGGCAATCAGCCGAGAGCCAACCCGCTGCTGGATCAGTTTGAAACGGACGACACGCCGCAATCGGCCAGCACGCTGGTGCTGCTTCAGTCCCAGGGATTTGAGCGGCAATACATCCAGCTCCACTCACTGCACAACGCGGCAGACCAGGACTGGGTATTCCACAACGTGATATTGGACCGGGATATCCGGTTTGAGCTCAGCAGCAGCGATCCCTCGTTTCATGCCGAGGTGGCGTTTTTCGACGTCGACCGCTTTTCCGACCCCCAGGAAGCGCCGCTGCTGGTGCTGGGCGACTGTGGTGCAGCCCCAGCCGGAATCGACGAGATGATCGACAGCTTGAATACTCCGGGCTCGACGATGTTTCAGATCACACGCTGCAGCGGATCAGCCCCGGTTGACTACACCCTGCGCTATACGGTGATCCTCAACGCCAGCTTCTCCAACGAGCAGGTGTTTCGGTTGTCCGGGTCGGTCACAACCGCCAGCACGGGTGACCCGGTTGGAGCATTCATCCGCAGCAACAACGGGGAAACCGGTTTTTCGAACCCAGCCAACGGCGCCTACCAGATGGTGCTGACAAAAAACATCGAACACGTGATCACCATCGAATCACCCAACTTTGAGATCCAGCAGGAGGTGATCGGGCCGGTCGGTTTCTTCGAATCCGAAGTCAGCCTCGATCTGCAGGTCAACCCACAGGGCATTTTGTTTTCTGACGGCTTCGAATAAGCCGAGGGGCTTGTTCGGAATAACGTGGATCCCGCTCAAATCCCTTGAAACGGCATGAGTACGCCGACAGATTTGAACTAATCAGATCTGGAAGAAGGCGATGAAGCGATTCAAAAAGGTTCTCCTGGTTCCGGCCGCACTCACGCTGGATGACGCCGCGATTCAGCGCGCCATTCGTCTGTGCAAAGCGAGCGGTGCTCACATGTCGCTCTGCTGGCCGCAGGACGCCAGCTCCGACGGCGGCACCGGCCTCGACTACATGCCCGACGTCATCGCCTCCATTGAGGGTCGGCTTTCGGAGCTGACGGACGAGATTCGCTCGACTCACGACATCAGCATCGACTACCGCCTGGATCGGGGCAAGCTTTACCTGGAAGTGATCCGAGCCGTGCAGCACGACGGCTACGACCTCGTGATGAAAACCGCCCGCGGCAAATCCGTGGGCCAGCAGATGTTGTTTGGCGGGGACGCGCGTCAGCTGCTGCGCAAGTGCCCCTGCCCGGTTTGGATTGTCGATCCAAAAGAGACCGATGAGTCAGCGGTGCTCGCGGCTGTCGACCCGATGACATCTGACGCCGAAGCTGAAGGGCTCACCACCAAAATTCTTCAGCTGGCGACATCGTTAGCGGCGATTGAAGACACCGAAATACACGTAGTCCACGCCTGGGCCCCACCCAGCGAGCGCCTGCGACGAAACTTGAGCTGGCTGGCACTGCCGGTCGCCAAGGGCGAAGAACACATCGACACTATCCGCGACCAGCACCGCGAAGCGTTGGACAAGGTGCTGGAACCGTTTCGCGACGAATACCCGAACATCAAAACCCATCTTGTGCGCGGGCTGGCCGAGCAGGTGATTCCCGGCGTGGCGATGCAGATCAACGCCGGCACGCTGGTAATGGCAACCCTCGCCCGCAGCGGCATTCCCGGTCTGCTCATCGGCAACACCGCAGAGGTGGTGCTCAACGACATTAACCGATCGGTGCTGGTCGCCAAACCCGATGGGTTTGTCTCGCCGCTTACCCTGGAAGCCAACGCCGACTGAATTTAAGATCGGTCTCGAGTCCATTCGTCGAGCCAGCCTTGAATCCGAACACCGACAGCGCCTTCTGGATGCCGTTTACGGCCAACCGGGATTTCGAGCGTGCGCCCCGACGGGTTGCCAGCGCCAGCCGCCACCATTACCAGACGACCGACGGCCGGTCGGTCTATGACATGTTCTCCGGGCTCTGGACCAGCGGACTCGGCCACTGCCATCCGGCCATCACCGAAGCGATTGCTCACCAGGCAGGCGTGCTGGACTTCAACATGTCTTTTCAGTTCGGCAACGAGCTCGCGCCGAGGCTAGCCGACCGGCTGACGGCCTTGGCTCCCGACCACCTCGAGCATTGCTTCTTCACCAACTCGGGCTCGGAGTCGGTCGACACGGCGCTCAAGATTGCGCTGGCGTATCACCGGGCCTGCGGGCAGCCGGAACGCACGATGCTCATCGGGCGGCAGCGCGGTTATCACGGCGTGAACTTCGGCGGCATGTCGGTCGGGGGTATTCCTAACAACCAGAAGGCGTTCAGCGGCAACCTGCTGCCGCGCGTCGACCACCTGCCCCACACCTTCAATCTGGCGCACAACGCGTTCAGCAAGGGCCAGCCGGGCTGGGGTGCACATCTGGCTGATGAGCTTTCCTTGCTGATCGACCGACACGGCGCTGAATCCATCGCCGCGGTCATTGTGGAACCGGTTGCCGGATCCACCGGCATCCTGCCGCCGCCGGTGGGTTATCTGGAAAAGCTCCGCCAGATCTGCACCGACCACGGCATCCTGCTGATCTTCGACGAAGTCATCACCGCGTTCGGCCGAATCGGCGAACCCTTCGCCGCGCAGCGATTTGGTGTTGCGCCCGATCTGATCACCCTCGCTAAAGGCCTCACCAACGGCACCGTCCCGATGGGTGCGGTGCTGGCCAGCGACAATATCTACCAGGCGTTTATGACCGGCCCAACGGAGACGATTGAGCTCTTCCACGGCTACACCTACTCGGGTCATCCCCTGGCTGCGGCAGCCGGGCTCGCGACCCTGGACGTTTACGAATCGGAACTGAGCTTTGCGAGCGCCAGGAACCTGGAGCCCCAGTTCGAAAAGGCGGTGCACAGCCTGGCGGATCACCCCTTGGTCATCGATGTTCGTAACTTCGGGCTAATGGCGGGCGTGGATCTGGCGCCCGATCCGGACGCCCCCGGCCGGCGAGGGCTGGAAGCACACAAGCGCTGTTTCCATGAGGAAAACCTGGTGATCCGCAACGCCATGGACACCCTCCAGTTTGCGCCGTTCCTCAACGCGGAGATCTCGGACGTTGAACGCGGCATCGAGAGCGTGCGCCGGGTTCTCGATCACATCGACAGGTAAAACCGAAAAGACGTCGGCCTTTTTTCCTGCCATGATCGAGTGACTTTTGTCGCAGGTCGAAATCATAGGAGCGCGTGATGAACAGACTCGTCTTTCTTCTCCTCACCATAATCATCGGCACGGCATCCGCTGCTGACAAGGCAGATCCACTAAGCTGTCTGGATCCGGTTATCGCCGCGACGTTTCTCACGAGTTTCGGGAGCCAGGGCACGCCCAGCGTCTCCTCCGAGCCCCCTGAACCGCTCAGCGGCGTCGAGCAGCTGGAGGGCATCAGCTTCCTTGGCAACTACCAAAGCAACACCACCTTTGCCCAAACCCAAAATCTGGGTTTTGTCTCCGATCAGAGCGTCCGCGAGGTTGAGCAAAAACTAGAGGCGTTTCTTAGTGACCGAGGCTGGAAGGCATTACAGACCAGCCGGCCTGGCGTGAGCGGATTTCGCCAGACCAAGCGCACGCAAGGTGTCTCGCTCTGTTCCGACAAAAACGGCATGGCAACCTTGATGGCCCGAGAGCATGAAGGCCAGACGATCGCCAACGTGATGAGCTATCAAAACGGCAGAGTCGATTGCGCAGCGATGTCCTCGGGTATTGGCTATCGAGCGCTTGGGCTAAACGAGCATATGCCGACCCTCAATCTACCGGACGGTGCCAAGATGACGCCGACTTTGGGAATGGGAAGCTCAGCAGGGAGCCAGACGGCATCGACCCAAGCCAGTTTTGAGCTTGAAATGCCCAAGACCCGGGTCCTCGCCCATTTCGATCAGCAAATCGAAGCGCAGGGCTGGTCGCTCGATTCGGGCTGGGAAGGCCAGCAGATCGCAGGATCAAGCTGGACCAAAACCGTCGACGATAAGAGCGTGGTTGGCATCCTGACCCTGGTCGCCAATGACAACAGCTTCGCCGTGCGGTTTGAGATTCAAGCGCTGCCCTGACTATTGCTACACTGTCGCGCTGATAGCTGGCCGATGGTCAGCGCGATAGCCCCGGTAGCTCAGCTGGATAGAGCGACGGCCTCCTAAGCCGTAGGTCCCAGGTTCGACTCCTGGTCGGGGCACCATTCCCGAAAAATTTTGTGCTTAGCGGGGTTGCGCCCGACGCAGTCGGGGTCCGCGGAAACAGCCCCTGCATGGCCACCTAACCGGCCGCCAGCTCCCGCACCAGAAACCGCGTTGCCTGCTCGACCGCGGCGCCGAACAGGAACATCGATACGTGCCCGTGCAGCGGCTTGATAAACAGCTCCGTGCGCACGCCCGCCTCGGCCAGCGCTGTCTGCATGTCCTTCGCCTGGTCCGGCTCAACCAGCTTGTCCAGACCGCCGTGGTACAGGAAGAACGGCGGCTCATTGCCGTTGACGTGGGTAATGGGAGATGCCGCTGTCCAGGTTCCCAGCGCCGCGTCGCGTTCTGCGCCGATCAAGCCTCTTACCAGCTGACTGTTGGGCCACTTGCGTAGATCGGTCGGCGTCCCGCCGGCCACCACCGCTTTGAGCTTTGGCAGTTCGCGCGCCCAGGCGGGCGTCAGCGGGTCATCCCGGTCGACGGTTGCCAGCAGCGCGACCAGGTGAGCACCCGCGGAGTAGCCGTAGGCGCCGATTCGCTCGAGGTCCACACCCAGCGCCTGGTGATTTTCGGCAATCCACCGCATGGCCTGCTGCAGATCCTCGAGCTGCGTCGGGAAACGGTGCTGCGGCGCAAAGCGGTAGGCGACGTTGATCACCACCAGGCCGCGCTTGGCCAGGTCCTTGGCAATGCTGTCCATGTCGCTCGGGGAGCGCCGGGTCCAGCCGCCGCCGTGCACAACCAGCACCGCGGGATAGCTCGCGCCGTTGCCGGCGCCCTTGGGCTTGTAAACGTCGGCCACCAGCTCGGCGGGCCAGTCATCCGGCGTGTAAATCTCGCCCTTCAGCACCTCGTACCCGGTTTTTGCCGGGAGGGCCGTCTCGCTCTTGCTGCCGTTGCTGACGGTATGGCTTGCGCAGCCTCCGAGCAGCACCGCCGCCATGCCCACCATTCCCTGCACCATTCGTTTCATCACTTCGCTCCCTGAAATTCCGTCGTCCAGCCCATTGGCTGGCTTACCCATTGAATGATAGCTTTCGCGAATGAAAACCCAAGCACTGATCGAGCGGCTGCCCAAGGCTGAGCTGCACATGCACCTGGAGGGCAGCCTGGAGCCCGAGCTGATGTTTGAGCTGGCTCGGCGCAACGATGTCAGCATCCCCTTTGACTCGGTCGAGCAGGTCCGGGCGGCCTACGAGTTCAGCAACCTGCAAGAGTTTCTGGACATCTACTACCAGGGCATGGCGGTGCTACAGACCCCGGCCGACTTTGAGGATCTCACCCTCGCCTACTGCCGCCGCGCCCACGCGGATCAGGTGCGCCACGTGGAGGTGTTTTTTGATCCCCAGGGGCATACGGAGCGAGGGGTGTCGATGGACACGGTGGTGCACGGCATCATCGGTGGTCTGGCTCGGGCCCAGGAAGAGCTTGGGCTGAGTCACAAGCTCATCATGTGCTTCCTGCGCCATTTGGACGAGGCGGCGGCCTTTGACACGCTGCGTGAGGCTGAACCCTTTCTGGAGCACCTCGCCGGCGTCGGCCTCGATTCCTCCGAGGTGGGCCACCCACCGAGTAAATTCGCGCGGGTTTTTGCCGAATGCGGCAAACACGGGCTGCGGCGCGTGGCGCACGCGGGTGAAGAGGGACCGCCGGAATACGTCTGGCAGGCGCTGGATGAGCTCGCGGTTGAGCGCATCGATCACGGCAATCGTGCGCTCGAGGATCCCGCGCTGGTCGAACGGCTGGTCGCGTCCGCGATGCCGCTGACCGTTTGCCCGCTGTCGAATCTCAAGCTCTGCGTGGTGAGCGACATGCAGGCCCACCCGCTGCGCAACATGCTCGATCAGAGGCTGAACGCCACTGTTAATTCAGACGATCCGGCGTATTTCGGCGGCTATATGAACGCCAACTTTGCAGCGGTTGCTGAAAGTCTCGAGCTCGAGTCTTCCCACTTGGCCCAGCTGGCGGCCAACAGCTTTACGTCCAGCTGGCTCAGCGACGCCGAAAAACAGCCATTTCTCGACGAAATTGACCTGATCGTCACCGAATTTGGGGCACTCTGACGCTCGTAACTCCCTGACTTTAGGGCATTGATCGCGCCAGGGGCGACCGGTATGGTGGCCGCTGCCAACGGAAATCCATCAAACATGGCTGAAACCGGTTTCTTTTCTGAGTTGTGGCGGCGGCGCGTGCCCCAATTCCTCGGCTTTTATGTGGCTGCCACCTGGATGGCGGTGGAGATCGGCGACTGGATGATCGAGCGGTTCTCGCTGCCCGAGAACCTGACCTCCTACGTCTTCCTGGGCATGGTCTCGCTGATCCCGGCTGTGGGCGTGATCGCCTGGGGCCACGGTGCCCCCGGCAAGGACCGCTGGACAAAATTCCAGGCGGGTTTCATTGGGCTGAATGCGGCGGCGGCCATCGCGGCCCTGGCTTTGTGGGTTCAGCCTATGACCGCCCCTCAGGCGCCCGCAGTGGCTGCCGCGGCCACCGAGACGGTGGAGGTCCTCGACGAGGACGGCAACGTCGAGTTTCACGAGGTTGCCAAAGACGGTTACCACCAGAGCCTGCTGGCGTTTTTCTTCCGGAATATGACCGGCGACACCGAGCTCGACTGGCTTTCCTACGGGGCACCGTGGCTCATCACCGAAGACTTGAGGCGCAACCCGCTGATTGCGATCGGCACCCCCCTCAGTCAGGCAGGCGCAGCCAGCCGGCTGCGGGAAAAAGGTTTTCCCAACGCCGTTGGCGAACCGCTGTCGTTGGATTTGCAGATCGCCCGGGATCGCGGCTTGCCGCAGATCATCACCGGCGAAATCGCCCGGCTGGTGGACGGCACGCTGGAGCTCACCGCGCGCCTCATCGAAGTAGAGACGGGGCAGATGGTCAACGAGTGGAAGCGGTCAGGGGCCGACGTGCTCGACACGGCCGACCAGATATCGGGCGACATCCGCGAAAGCCTCCTGAGTGGCTATGAGACCGACCGCATCGTCACCGAACTCAGCATCAAAGAACACACCAGCGAGAATCTCGAAGCCATCCGGCATGCCGTTGAGGCCCAGCGTCTTCGCAGCTTCGAAAATAACTATCCCGCTGCCATTGAGGAGCTGAAGCAGGCTATTGAGAAGGACCCAACGTTTGCGGAAGCACACGTGCTGGCGCATCTCTTTTACCGCAACCTCGGCGACTATCCGACGGCACTCGCGGAGGCGCAGAAGGCGCTGGCGCACGACTACAAGCTCTACTCCGAAACCAAGTTCATGCTCAAAGCCAACATGCAGGCGCTTCAGGGACGCGCCGATCAGGCAGTCTGGGTGCTGGAACGGTGGGCGCAGATCCATCCGCAGAGCGGCGAGGTGCAAGGCCTTTTGGGATCAAACTACCTCGTGATGATGGAGATCGCCAAAGCGAAGGGTGCCTATCAGCGGCTTCTGGAGCTTGAGCCAAGCCAGCGACGCACCCTGCTGAGTCTGGCGGCCGTACTGCGTCTCGAGGGCGACCTGGACAACGCTATCGCAACGATCCAGCGGTACATCGAAGAGGTACAGCCGGAAAACGCAGAAGCCCATATGGATCTCGGCAATACCTACATCCAGGCGGGTCAGTTTGAGCAGGCTCGCGAGGCTTACGAGGAGGCGGCTTTCCTGGACGCCACCAACCCGCGCGCTGAGATTGCGCTGGCAGGTCTGCTGCTTCGCGAGGGCGCCTACGATCAGGCGCTGACGGCGCTCAAACGTATCGAGGCGCGCAACCTCCCGCCGCGCCAGCTTTTTGCGGTGCTCGGCATGAGGCAGAAACTGCATCTCTACCTGGGCGAAGTTGAGCTGGGGATGGAGTCTCTCCGGCAAATGAGCGAGGCTGGCAGCACGTTCATGCCGCCGTTCCTGCAGGTGTTTCAGATCGAAAACAGCCTGGCGATTTATCAGGCCATGCTGAGCGACAAAGAGGGTGCGCTGCAGATGGCGGCTGAGACGCGCGCCAAGCTTAAGCCACCATTCGACGGCTACGCGCTGTTTGCCCCACTCGACATCTACTCGATATTCAAAGAAGCTGAGCCCTATCTCAAGGTCTTCGAAGAGCTGGAGCAGTCGTCGCAGCTCTTCAGCAATCCGACCATGGAGCTTGTGGTGGACTGGTATCGGGCGCGGGGACAGCTGCTGTCCGGCGATACCGCTGCGGCAGTGGAAACCTCCACCAACGTCCTGCAGGGGCTTGGCCGTTCAGCCGCGACGCTTCAATCGCCGGACCTGATGGAGTCTTTCATCGTTTTTCATGCCCACACCCTCGCCAAGGCCGGCCGCGTGGACGAGGCGCTCGACCAGATCAACGGCTTGGTTGATGTGAATCCAGGCATGAGCTTCGCGCGAGTCGAACGGCTCGCGATTTTGCTGCAAAAGGGACTGGTTGAGGCGGCGCAGAATGAAGCTGATTATCTCGATCGGGTGTGGGAAAGCGCAGACAAGCAGTACGTTGAGTACAAGCGTCTGCAGGAGCTGAAGGCCGAGCTCGCAACGGCGCAGGGTTGAAAGCAGGGCCGCGGTTTGCGGGTCTGCTGTACAAGATGAGAAAACTGGAAACACCATGAAAAAGCTCTTTTTTGCAGCGATGCTGGCCCTGCTGCCGCTGGCAACCACTTCAGCGCAGGACAACAGCGCAACGGCCAAAGCCACCTTCGCGGGCGGCTGTTTCTGGTGCGTAGAGGCCGATTTTGACAAGGTCGACGGCGTGATCAGCACCACATCCGGCTATACCGGCGGTGACGCCCTGAACCCCAGCTACCGCGACGTTGTTTCCGGCCGGACCGGCCACGCTGAAGCGGTTGAGGTGGTGTACGACCCGTCAAAGGTCAGCTACGAGGAGCTGCTGCAGGTCTTCTGGCTGAACATTGATCCGACGGTCGCCAACCGACAGTTCTGCGACAGCGGAAGCCAATATCGCACCGCGATCTACACCCACGACGCGCAGCAGTTCGCTCAGGCGTCAGCCTCTGCCGGAGGCGTCCGTGAGCGCCTGGGAGAAGAAGTCTTCACCGAAATTGAGGCGGCTGAGCGTTTCTATCCCGCCGAGGACTATCACCAGGACTACTACAAGAAAAACCCGCTCCGCTACCGCAGCTACCGAACCGGCTGTGGCCGCGATCGTCGGCTGAAGAAAATCTGGGGAGGCGCCAGTGAAGCCTTTGACCCGGCAAGGCTCAGCCAAACACAATAAGGGCGGCAGCCGACAGCGCCGCGCGCTGGCTCCGCTCTGCCTGCTGCTGCTGCTCTCGGCGGCAGCGCAGGCGGACTCTATGAACTGCGGCGTCCATCTCGTCGTGGAGGGCGACCTCAAGTTCGAAGTGGAGGAAGCCTGCGGGAAGCCCCACAGCAAAGAATCACACTTCATCGACGGCGTTTTTCAGGGCCGCGACCGCTTTGGCCGGCGCTTTCAGCTCGACGGTATTCGGGTGGATACCTGGACCTATCGCTTCGGTCCCAATCGCTTCACCCGCATTCTTCGCTTCGAAAATAATCGGCTGGTAAGAATCGACAAAGCGCGTCGCCGCCTGTAGTGTCGCGCCTGCCATGATTGACGTTTACTACTGGGCGACCCCCAACGGCCACAAGGTCACCATTTTCCTGGAAGAAAGTAAGACGCCATACGAGCTGCACTCGGTGCATATCGGGCGCGGCGAACAGTTTGCGCCGGCGTTTCTCCAGCACTCGCCGAACAACCGTGTTCCAGCGATCGTAGACCACGAGCCGGCTGATGGCGATGGATCGCTTTCGCTGTTTGAGTCCGGAGCGATCCTGCTCTATCTGGCCGAGAAGACCGGACAGTTTCTTCCCGACGGACTGCGGAGTCGGCAAACCGCTCTGCAGTGGCTCTTCTGGCAGATGGCGGGGCTGGGCCCGATGCTCGGCCAGAACCATCACTTTGGTACCTACGCGCCGGAGAAGATCCCCTACGCCATCACGCGGTACCAGGACGAGGCGCAGCGGCTTTACAACGTGCTGAATCGCCAGCTGGAGGGCCAGAACTTCATCGCCGGCGAGTATTCCATCGCCGACATGGCTTGCTATCCCTGGATTGTTCCGCACGAGCGTCAGGGCCAAAACCTCAACGACTATCCCGCGCTGAAGCGCTGGTTTGAATCGATTGCCGAACGACCGGCGGTCAAGCGAGCGTACGCGCGCGGTGACCAACTCAAGGCCGGGCGCGCCACGGTCGACGAAGAGGCGCGACACTATCTGTTCGGGCAGACCGACGCGCAAAAGCCCGGCGGCTGAACACTAATTCGTCATCATATTTTGGTGGACGATAACCGGGATTCCTCGGGCGTCCAGCTGAGCCGCAACCCGGTGGCGCTGGCGGTAGAGTAGCGGGCTGAGGGCCAGCCGGCGCCGCCGGAATCGCGCATCCTGAAACACCCAAAAGCAGTCGCGTTCCAGCCAGTGTCTTGAGCGATGCACTTCGTAGATGACCACCACGCCGGCCAGCTCGATATCGATCTCGATCGGATCCAGCCAGGTGCCGACAACCAGGCTAAACCACTCGTCATCCACCCGAACCCGCTCAATCGCTCGGCTTGGCAACACCCATGCCACCACATACAGGTCGAGCGCAAGCAGAAGCCAGAGCGCCTTGTCACGCCCCCAACGCCGGTAGGCCAGCAGCGTTGCCGCGGTGAGGCTCAGTAGCGTTACGGCCGCAACAGCCAGCTCGAAAAAGTCCCAGCTGATCGTCAGCGATTCTTTAGGAGGCACTCCACTGAACGCGAAAGCTGGCAGAATGGCCGATCAATTAAAGACCGCTTTAGGCCACCTGCTCGATGCTGAACCTCAAACCCGGGTGCGAAAACTGCAACGTGGATCTGCCGCCCGACAGCGACGCGGCGATGATCTGTTCCTTTGAGTGCACGTTTTGCCGGGACTGCGTGGAGGGTGTGCTGAACAACGTGTGTCCGAACTGCGGCGGCGGCTTTGAGCGCCGTCCACAGCGGGTTACCACGGCCTGGCGCGCCGGCGTATCGCTAACCGAGGCACCGGCGAGCGAAGAGCGGGTCTACGATCCCGTTGATCCGACAGAACACGCGGCCTTCGCGCGGGCCATCCAAGACATCCCGCCGGCGCTGCGCTGAACGAAGGCAGCGCCATGAGCGTGGCTACATGGTGCGCGTGTCGGGCTTGCCGCGCGGATCGCCGCTGAAACAGGATCCGGTCATGGAAGTCTCGAAGTCGTGGCGCTTGCGGGCGTTGTTGCAGTCGGCGCGGCTGTCATACACCTGGCCGCAGAACCAGTGGCCGGGAATGGCACACTGACCGACAAAATAGCGGTTACGCTTGGCGGCGCAGCCCGACAGAGCCACACAGGTCAGCAATGCGACAAGCAGGCACAGGAAATTTCTATTCATGACAACCCCGACTCCAGACATCCACGAAGTTTGCCGTACTCCCCTGAACCTGTCCAGCAGGGCCCAGCACCGGGCCGCTCGGACGGCAGCCCTATGCGGCTGACGGTCCTGGAGCCCGAGCTAGCCGTTTGCCGGCTGGCGCCCGATGCCGCCCTGCCGGGCTGGGTGGGTCCGGGTTTTTCCAGCGTCACGCGGACGCACGCTGAGCTGTCCGTGGTCTGTGAGCACTCGCGGGTGCCCGAGGGCATTCGCTGCGAGGGCCCTTGGCGCTGCCTCGAAGTTGCCGGCCCCCTCGCGTTTTCCGAGGTTGGCATCATGGCCGCGCTGTCGGAGCCGCTGGCCTCAGCCGGCGTCAGCCTGTTTGCGGTGTCTACCTTCGATACCGACTACCTGCTGGTGAAGTCCGCCGACCTTAAGTCCGCCTGTGAGGCGCTGCGTGCTGCCGGCTACGAGGTCAGCAGCTAACTGAACTGTCAGGCCGAGGCCGGCGCGACGCCCAGCTGTGACAGGACGTGCGCCAGCACGTCGTCGGCGTACAGCAGCCCAACTACCTGGCGGTCCTCCCGCGTATCGACCACTGGCAGCCATTTGAAACCACGGTCGCGCATCATGTTGGCCGCAATGGCGCAGGTTTCGCCGCTGGCGGCCACCGCCGGCTTTCGACTCATCACCTGCGCCACCGTCGCGTCCGTCCCGTGCTCCAGGCCGGCAATCAGATCAGTCCGAGTCACCAGCCCGACCAGCTCTGAATCGTCGCTGACCAGCGCCAGGTCCTGGCCGCTTTGGCGCAGACCGTCGAAAGCCTCCAACACCCGGCTGGCGGGCTCAAAACTGCGGTCCGGCGGTTCCCGCATCAGCTCAGCGCAGGTCGCGTTTTCCAGCAGGCGAAGGGCCTCCGGCGCGCTTTCCCAGAACGGCTGATGGGTGAGCATGCTGCGGCGAAGCAGGGTTTCCACCGGCTTCAGCGTGGCGCTCATGCGCTGCATAAAATCACCCGCCAGGCTGATGGCCTCAATATTGGTCCGGGCTCGCAGCGCCACGTTGTCTTTGCCGAAGCTGCTCAGTGTGTGGCTGCCGATGAGCTCGCCGCCGCCGACCACCGCCAGCACCTGGTCGCTGCCCGAGGGTCCGCCGGGATGGATGATTTCGCACTCACCCTCCTCGACCGCGTAAAGCGTGCGCCCGGCGCTGTGGGAGTCGATGATCGTTTCACCGGCGGCGAAAAAGCTTCGGGACACAGGCTGTGTTCCGGCGCCGTTGAACGCACTGATTTCCCGGGGAAAAACCAGCTCAAAAGCCCAGTCAAAGCCCACCTTAATCTTCTGCAGGAAGCTCGGAAGCTTGACGAGAAACGCGCTGCGCCAGAGCCAGAAGGCCGGAAAGCCGGCCACCCGTACGCCAAGCAGCTCAGCCACACCGCGGCGCCCGCCGATTCCCGCGGCCACGCCGACGGGTTTGAAGCTGAAGGGGCGCGTCGCGTTGCCTTCCACCTTCCTCAAGATGTTCTGCGCCGCCTGCCGACCCTGACGCTCAGCAAACTGCGCCGTTGGAGGTGCCGTCTTCCCGGTGTGCTGATTGGGAACCCACGCACAGTCGCCCACCGCCCAGAGTCCCGGCCTTCCTTTGACCTGCATATCGGGCTCCGTGACAACGCGGCCGCCCTCGGTCTCCACCGCCAGGCGCTGGACCAGTTCCGTCGCCGTATTGCCGATGGTGCAGACCACCGTACCCCCTTCGATCAATTCGCCGCTGTTCAGCTCGACACCGCGACGGGTCACCACCGATGCCCGAGCCTTCAGCACAAACTTCACGCCGTGCTTTTTCATCCGCGCAATCGCAAAGTCTCGCAGGCGGGACGTGACCTCCGGCAGGATCTGCTCGCGGGAGTGAATCAGCGTCACCTGGATGTCTTCGGGGAGAATATTGTCGTAATACTTCAGCGCGTGCTGGGCCAGGTCGTTGATTTCGCCAGCCACCTCTACACCGCTGAAGCCGCCCCCGATCACCACAAATGACGTAAGCCAGCGTCGCCGGTCGGAGTCCTCGCACGCATCAGCCTGCTCCAGCCGTTCCATCACCCGCTGGCGCATGGCGATGGCGTCACCGATCGATTTCAGCGGCAGCGCGTTGGTCACCATCCCCGGGACGCGGCCCAGGTCCACCCGGTTCCCAACGGCGATCACCAGCTCATCAAAGCCGGTTTGGCCGACACTCCCGTCATAGCGCTGGTAGGTTAGCTGGCGCGCGTCTGGATCCACCGACAGCACCTTTTCGCTGCGGCAGTGCACGTTCTTGAGCATCTGGCGCAGCGGCGCGGTGATGGCCCGAGGATTGAGTGATGAACCCGCCACGTCCGCCAGGAGGGGCGTAAACACCATGTGGTTGACCGGATTGAAGAGGGTCACGTTGACCTTCTTTGAGGCACCCAAAATCTTGGCGCACTTCACGCCGGCAAACCCGCCGCCTACGATGACTACCTTATTCATCAGCCTCGCTCCTAACCTTTACCCAATCGCTGCCCAAAAAAAAGGCCCGATTCCGGCGGCTGACCAGAATCGGACCTTGCTGCTGTCCGCCGTCCTATTCCTTCTTAAAGAAGCGGCCGAGCCAGTAGTCGACGCTGACAAACTTGCCTGCGCCCAGGCCCATCAGCGCCATCAGCATCAGGAAATAGGTGGCGGCCCATTCGATGCCGTTTTTGTTGATCGTGATGGAGCCGGCTTCCGTGAGATAGCTGTAGTTGCCATGTCGGCGCAGCAGGGAGCGGGCTTTGCTGCGACGCTCAACGCCGGCTTCGATCAGATCCTCACGCCATTCCCAGGGGGCGGTCAGCTCCGTTTCGGGGCCCACGTGCCAGCCGTTTTCCCAGTGAACCGTGGTAGCCGCAACCACCATGGTGAACATCAGGGGAATGGCGATCCAACGAACCGCGAGGCCAGCAACCAGCAGCCAGCCGCCAATAAACTCGGTGCCTCCGGCCACGTAGGCCATCAGTTCGGGCGCTGGAATACCCAGGCTGTCAAAGTATTTGCCGATGTTTTCGGCATTCGACAGCTTGTTGGAGCCAGCCAGGATGAAGATCGGCGCCAGATAGACGCGCAGACCGATGGAGGCCAGAAATGTTCCGACCGAGGTGATTACGCCCTGGAGCGTGTGAATCAAACCCGTCATTTTCGTTCCCCTGCAATCTCGTTAGGTTGCGTAATAAGAAACGACTAAGCGGGTTTTTCTTTCACCTCTCGCTCACATTGGCGTTGACGGCAGGCTACACCCCGCGCCGAGCCATCAGCATTTTCTTGATTTCAGCGATGGCTTTGGCTGGATTCAGGCCTTTCGGACAGGTTTTGGTGCAGTTCATGATGGTGTGGCAGCGGTAGAGCCGGAAAGGGTCTTCCAGGTCGTCCAGCCGCTCACCGGTCGCCTCATCGCGTGAGTCGATAAGCCATCGATAGGCCTGCAGCAAAATCGCCGGCCCCAGATAGCGGTCTCCGTTCCACCAGTAGCTTGGGCAGGACGTTGAGCAGCAGGCACAGAGAATGCACTCATAGAGGCCGTCCAGCTTCTCCCGATCCTCCTTGGACTGCAGGCGCTCCTTGTCAGCCGGAGCAACCGAGCTGGTGCGAATCCACGGCTTGATCGACGCGTGCTGCGCGTAGAAGTGGGTCATGTCCGGCACCAGGTCTTTCACGACCGGCATGTGCGGCAGCGGATAAACTTTGACGTCACCTTTGATGTCCGAGATCGGCTTGGTGCAGGCCAGCGTGTTCGTCCCGTCGATGTTCATCGCGCAGGATCCGCAGATGCCTTCGCGACAGGACCGCCGCAGCGTCAGCGTGGTGTCGATCTCGTTTTTGATCTTCAGCAGACCGTCCAGCACCATCGGGCCGCACGAATCCATGTCCACCTCATAGGTGTCGGTGCGCGGGTTTTCGCCGGCGTCAGGGTCCCAGCGATACACTTTGAATCGCTTGACGTTCTTAGCGCCGTTGGCGGAAAAATTCTTTCCGGGCTTAATCTTCGAGTTTCTAGGCAGGGTAAATTTGGCCATTAATCCTATCTCTAATGCTCTCTTGCCTTAGTACGTTCTTGCCTTCGGCGGAACGGCTTCCACGTCGTCCGTCATCGTCTCGAGGTGGACCGGGCGATATTCAAAGTTCACCGATCCCTCGTCCGACACCCACGCGAGAGTATGTTTCATCCAGTTCTCATCATCCCGATCGGGGTAGTCCTCGTGAGCATGAGCACCGCGCGATTCCTTGCGGTTGGCCGCGCTCGTGATGGTAGCCACCGCGCACGACAACAGGTTCTGAAGTTCGAGCGTTTCAATGAGGTCTGAGTTCCAGATCAGCGACGTATCGTTCACCTGTACGTCTTCGAACGACCGATACACCTCGTTCATCTTCTCAACGCCTTCGGACAGGGTCTCGTCCGTGCGGAACACGGCGGCGTGCTCCTGCATGGTCGCCTGCATGGCGCTGCGGATGCTCGCGGTGCCCGTTTCGCCTTTGGCGTAACGCAGGCGGTCCAGGTTGCCGAGCGCCCGATCCAATGACGCCTGGGGCGTTTTGGGATGCGGTTGTTCCGGCTTCATCGTCTCGCCGCAGTGCTGCGCCACCGACCGACCAAATACGATCAGATCGAGCAGCGAATTGGAGCCCAGGCGGTTGGCGCCGTGCACCGACACCGAGGCCGCCTCACCGATCGAATATAGACCTGGCACCAGCTTATTGGGATCGCCGCCCTGACCGGAACGCACCTCACCGTGATAGTTGGTGGGGATACCGCCCATGTTGTAGTGCACGGTCGGCAGCACCGGGATGGGCTCTTTGGTCACGTCGACGCCAGCAAAAATCTGCGCGGTCTCCGAGATGCCGGGGAGACGTTCTTCGATCACGTCAGCGCCCAGGTGGGAAAGGTTGAGATGCACGTGGTCGTTGTTCGGCCCGACACCGCGACCCTCGCGGATCTCGATGGTGCTCGAACGGCTTACCACGTCGCGGGACGCCAGATCTTTGGCGTTTGGCGCGTAGCGCTCCATGTAGCGCTCGCCGTCGGAGTTGGTGAGATAGCCACCCTCGCCGCGCACACCTTCGGTGATCAGTACGCCTGCGCCGTAGACGCCGGTGGGGTGAAACTGCACAAACTCCATGTCTTCGAGCGGCAACCCGGCCCGTACGACCATGCCGTTGCCGTCGCCGGTACAGGTGTGAGCGGACGTGGCCGAGAACCAGGCCCGCCCGTAGCCACCGGTCGCCAGCACCACCGCGTGGGTCTTAAACAGGTGCAGCTTGCCGGTGTTCATCTCCAGCGCCAGGACCCCTCGACAGGCCCCATCGTCGTCCATGATCAGATCGAGGGCAAAAAACTCGATGAAAAACTGGGCGTCGTGCTTCAGCGACTGCTGATATAGGGTGTGCAGGATGGCGTGACCGGTGCGGTCAGCGGCAGCGCAGGTGCGCTGGGCCGTGCCTTCGCCGAAGTGGGTGGTCATCCCGCCGAACGGCCGCTGGTAAATCTTGCCTTCCTCGGTTCGGGAAAACGGCACGCCGTAGTGTTCCAGCTCAATCACCGACGGAATCGCCTCGCGGCACATGTATTCGATGGCGTCCTGATCGCCGAGCCAGTCCGACCCTTTGATGGTGTCGTACATATGCCAGCGCCAATCGTCTTCGCCCATATTGGCCAGCGCAGCACTCATGCCGCCCTGCGCAGCCACCGTATGGCTGCGGGTGGGGAATACCTTGGTCAGGCAAGCTGTCTTAAGCCCGGTTGCCGCCATGCCCATCGTGGCCCGCAGCCCGGCGCCGCCGGCGCCGACCACCAGACAATCGTACTGGTGTTCGACCAGCGAGTAATCGTTACTCAACTCACTCCTCCTGTAACAATCTTGAGGATGGCAATCACCGACACTGCAACGCCAAGCAGCGTTGCGAGCTTCACCGCAACGTGGGCGGTGAACTCCATCCATGGATTATGTATGTAGTCTTCGACAACCACCTGCAGGCCCAGCTGTGAGTGCCACAGCACCGCCACAACCCAGCAGGCCAGCAGCGCGGCATTGAGCGGGCTCGCAACCAGCGCGCGAACCGTCTCAAAGTCGACGCTTTGTGTTTTCAGCAGCAACACCACCACCCAGATAGTCAGCGGCGCCAGCGCGATGGCCGTCAGCCGCTGCAGCCACCAGTGCTCTACGCCGGCCTTGGCTGACCCTTTGCCGATGACCCTCGCGAGAGGATGCTCAAGATTCATACGCCACCCCCGAAGATCAGCGCGGCACAGATGCCGGTGGCCACCAGGCTGAAGAGCACGACGATCCAGCCGGTCTGGTAGGCCGACTTCAGCTCCAGGCCGTAACCGGTATCCCAAAGCAGATGCCGCAGGCCATTGGCCAGGTGATAAAAGAGCGAAAACACCATCGCCAGCAGCACCAGCTTGCCAAGGAGGGTGCCGACGATCATTTGGGCACTCGCGAAGGCTTCGGCCCCGCTCGATAAGGCGTAAATCCAGTAGACAACAAACACCGCGCCGAACGACAGGAAAACGCCGGTGGCTCGGTGCATGATGGAGAGCGTTGAGGTGAGCTGCGGCTTGTAAACCTGCAGGTGCGGGGATAGAGGTCTATCCTGCATATTTCCTCCGAAACTTCATTAGCATTCAGTAGAACGGGTCATACATGCTGGGGGCAATCGTAGCTTCCCAGTTGTCGACGGACCGTGTTGCCAGGCCCTCTGCCTCAGCCTGTTTGGCGACCGCTACGGCGATCGCGAGCGAGACCTTGCGAATATCAGACAGCGGCGGATAAATGGACCCGGCCGCCAGATCGCTTTCGCTGACGTCTTCCGCCAGGGCCTTCACCGAGGCCAGGAACATACCGTCCGAAATCCGATTGGCGCCACAGGCGATGGCGCCCAAACCGATACCCGGGAAGATATAGGCGTTATTGCCCTGCCCGGGGCGGCGAACTTCACCGTGATAGTCCACCAGCCCAAACGGGCTGCCGCTGGCAAAGATGGCCCGTCCGTCGGTCCATTCGTAGGCCTCTAGCGCGGTGCATTCGGCGTTGGTCGTGGGATTGGACAGCGCAAAGACGGCCGGTCGTTCAGTCACGCTGGCCAGCAGCCGCAGCGAATCCTCGCTGAAGGTGCCGGGGCGGCCGGTCGCGCCGATAAGCGCGGTGGGCTTATGCGCCTCGACGGCTTCGTGAAACGACATTTCCGGCAGATCGTGGGCATACGGCACGTTGTGTGGCGCAATCCGCTCACTGTTCTTGGTCAGCAGGCCTCGCGAATTGCAAAACCACAGTCGCGAACGCGCCTCGTCCTCGGACAGCCCCGCCTCCACCAGCGCTGAAACCATCAAGTCGCCGATGCCCGTAGCCGCGGAACCGGCGCCCAGAAACAGGATTCGCTGATCCTTAAACGGCGTGCCCGAGATGCGCGTGGCGGCAAAAACGCCGGCCAGCACCACCGCCGCAGTGCCCTGGATATCGTCGTTGAAGCACAGCACTTCGTCCTTGTAGCGTTCCAGCAGCCGGTAGGCGTTTGCCGTGACAAAATCTTCGAACTGAATCAGGACACCCGGGAAGACTTTCTGGGTGGCCTGGACAAACTCGTCGATCAGCTCGTCGTAGGCCTCGCCGCGCACCCGGTCCTGGATCAGCCCGAGATACATATCGTTTTCGCGCACCGTGTGGTTGTTGGTGCCCACATCGATCATGACCGGCAAACACTGACTGGGATGAATCCCGGCACACGCGACGTACAGCGACAGCTTGCCGATGGGAATGCCCATGCCGTTGGCCCCAAGGTCACCCAGACCGAGGATACGCTCACCGTCGGTGACAACGATGATCCGCACGTCTTCTTCATACCAGTTGCGCAGCAGCTCCTCGATCCGCCCACGATCGTTGATCGTCAGGTAGATACCCCGCGGTCGGCGAAAAATGGCGGCAAACTCTTTGCACGCCTGGCCCACGGTCGGGGTGTAGATCAGCGGCATGACCTCTTCGATATGGTCGATGACGGTGCGATAGAACAGCGCTTCGTTTCGATCCGCCAGCCCCTGCAGATAGATATGCCGGTCCAGATCGCTGTCTTTCTTGCGCAGATGTGACTGCACCCGCTTGACGTGCTCATCGAGACTCAGCACCCGAGGCGGCAGCAGGCCGCGCAGCTTGTACCGATCTCGTTCTTCTTCGCTGAAACCCGTGCTCTTGTTGAAAGCCGGGTCGAGCAGCCTGCGCTGCCCAAGCTTCTCCTCTGACGTATCGGGCATGGTCAGATCAGGCAGACCTTCTCAGCAAGTTCGTTGATCAGGACCCGGGTGTTTTCCGAGTAGTCGATCGGCGCATCGATGAGGTGCACCCCGGGGGTGTCGAGCGCCTTCTGCAGCGTCGGCAGCAGCTCTGACGTTTCTTCGATCCGGTGTCCGACAGCGCCGTACGACTCCGCGTACTTCACAAAATCCGGGTTGCCGTAGTCCAGCCCCCAGTTTTCGAAGCCGCCACCTTCCTGCTTCCACTTGATCATGCCGTACGCATCGTCCCGGAGGATCAGCACCGCCAGGTTCAGCTTGTACCGGACCGCGGTTTCCAGCTCCTGGCTGTTCATCATGAATCCGCCGTCGCCACAGATCGCCATGACCTTGCGCTCCGGAAACAGCATGGCCGCCATCATGGCAGACGGTAGGCCCGCGCCCATCGTGGCCAGCGCGTTATCCAGCAGCACCGTATTGGGCTCGTAAGCCCGGTAGTTGCGGGCAAACCAGATTTTGTACATGCCGTTGTCGAGCGCGATGATGCCGTCCTGCGGCATGGCCCGCCGCACGTCGGCGACCATCCGCTGAGGCTTGGTCGGGAAACCTTCATCGTCGGCCCCGTCAGCAATCGATGCGAGCACCTGATCGCGGACCTTCATGTAGTACTCGAAGTCCCACTCGTCGCTCTTGCTGATGTTTTTGGTGATCGAATCCAGCGTGGTAGCGATGTCACCGACCACCTCCAGCTGCGGGAAGTAAACCTCGTCAACTTCCGCTGAGTTGAAGTTGATGTGGATCACCTGCTTGCCATCCGGCTCCATGAAAAACGGCGGTTTCTCGATCACGTCGTGTCCGATATTGACCACCAGATCCGCTCTATCGATGGCGCAGTGGAGGTAGTCCCCGTCAGACAGCGCCGCGGTGCCGATGTACAGCGGGTGGAACTCGTTCAGCACGCCTTTGCCCATCTGCGTGTTGAAGAACGGAATGCCGGTCGCCTCAACCAGATCGTGCAGCGCATCCTGAATGCGCTTCCGATTGGCGCCGGCGCCGATCAGGATCAGCGGCCGCTTCGCGTTGTGGATCATCTGCACCGCGGTGCGCACACACTTTTGATCGGGGGTCGGCAGACGCGGCCGCGACTGCGGATAAATGAACTGGTTGTCAGTGTACTCGTGCGCGATATCTTCCGGCAGCTCGAGATTCACCGCGCCGGGGCGCTCCTCTTCCGCAATTCTGAAGGATTCCCGCACCAGCGAGGGAATGGTGTTGGCGTTCACGACCTGCTTCGCGAACTTCGTGATCGGCTTGAACATGGGCACCGTTTCCAGAATCTGGAAGCGGCCCTGCTTGGATTTCTTCACCGGCTTTTGGCCGGTGATCATCAGCATCGGCATGGCGCCGAGCTGCGCGTAGGCGGCGGCCGTCACAAAGTTGGTGGCGCCAGGGCCGAGCGTGGCGAGACAGACGCCGGTATGGCCGGTGAAGCGGCCGTAGGTGGAGGCCATGAAACCCGCCCCCTGCTCGTGCCGGGTCAGGACCAGCTTGATGTTGGACTGGCGCAGCGACTCCAGCAGATCCAGGTTCTCCTCGCCGGGGACGCCGAAGATGTACTCGACGCCCTCCCCTTCGAGCGCCTTGATAAACAGGTCAGAGCCTTTGATCTGACCGTCTTTGAGTTCGGGCTGGATTCCCTCTGAATTCGACATGGTGTGTTCTCCCTTAAGCTGGCTGGTGCCTAGCGATGGTCAGCTCCCTGCGGTTTGCCCGCCAAAGCCGTTCCCATCGGTTCCCCAAGCAAATAATTCGGCTGGGCCGAATGTTGAAAGTGTTCAGCGTAACGCCCTGCAGGCAATGAAATCCTTATCGCCAACTCCATTAAGACCCTTTCCAGCGCCCCTGATCCCCACAGATCAGTATAACTGACGAAAACGCGGTTGCCGACCGAAAATGCCGTTTGCGCCCAGACGCTTGCGCGAGTGCCCGCGGTCGGGACTCGGGCCTTTTTCCGATCGCGCAGTCAGGGTTTGCTGGCAAGCGTCAGAGCAAACGGAAGCGGCTCGTGAACGAACGAACGAGTGGCAGTCAGCCCCGCGTCTTCAAGCATCTCCCGGATTTCTCCGGTCAGGAACTTACGGCTGATTTCCGTACGAGTTCGCTCGCCTTCGGAAAACGTGACGGCGAGATCGAGCGCGCCGATGTGCACCTGCTGCTCGACTTTCGAAACGAGATGCATTTCGATTCTGCGACGCCCTTCGCAGTAGTAGGCCAGGTGAGAGAACCGGTCGAGCTGAAAGTTGGCCTGAAGCTCGCGATTGATGACGGCCAGCACGTTGAGATTGAAGTCCGCCGTCAGGCCCTGCGCATCGTTGTAGGCTCGCTCGAGCACCGCCTCGTCCTTGTGGAGATCGGTTCCGAGGAGAAAGCTGTCCCCGCTGCCCATCCGCCCGGCGATCTCCGCGACAAAAGCGCTGGCCTCAGCCGGCTCAAAATTCCCTAGCGTGCTGCCAATAAACATCCACAGGGTGCGGCCAACCGGATCGGGCACATGGTCGAGTCCAGCCGTGTAATCACCTGCCAGCGCGTGAATGGCCAGCTGCGGGTATTCCTTTTCGAGGTCCGTAACCACGGCTCCCAGCATTTCCTCGCTGACGTCAAAAGGCAGGTAGGTTGCGTCCCCAGAAGGCTGCCACCGATCCAGAAGCAGGCGGGACTTTCGCGATGCGCCGCTGCCAAGCTCCAGAATGTTGTCGGGCGACGCGAGCCTCAGAATCTCTGCGGCGTGCGCCGTCAGCAGCTCGGATTCGACGCGAGTGGGGTAATACTCGGGCGTATCGCAGATCTGATCGAAGAGCGTCGACCCTCGCTCGTCATAGAAGTATTTCGGATGCAGCACCTTCGGCGAGGCGGTGAGGCCTTGCCGCATATCCTCCGCCATGGATGGAGCCGGCCGCGATGGCGTTACCGGCGTTAGGGCACGACGACTCGTGCGAGATTCGGCGGTTGTCACTGGCTGATGCTGGCGCCGCTGAGTCCGCGATTTTTTCTAACGATCGCCATGGCAAGCTCCAGCGACTGTTCGTAATTCAGGCGTGGATCCACCGTCGAGCGGTAGGCGCGCTTTAAGTCTTCATCGGTCAGGTCCCGCGCACCGCCCGTACATTCAGTCACGTCTTCACCGGTGAGCTCCAGATGGATACCGCCAAGCCGCGAACCGCAGGCCTGGTGGATATCAAACGCCTGGGAAACCTCGGAATGAATGTTTTCGAAGCGCCGCGTTTTGACGCCGGAGCTGGCGTTTTCCGTGTTGCCGTGCATCGGATCGCAGGTCCAAAGCAGCGTTTTGCTCGCCTTTTGACCCGCCTCGATCAGCCGCGGTAAGTGTTCCGCGATTTTGCCCGCGCCCATACGGTGGATCAGCATCAGGCGACCGGGCTGATCGTCGGGATTGAGGGTCTTGATCAGCTCGGTCAGCCACTCCGCCGTCATCGCGGGGCCAATCTTGATGCCAATCGGGTTACGGATACCTCGACAGAACTCAACGTGTGCGCCATCCAGGGCCGCCGTTCTCATCCCGATCCAAGGCAGATGGGTCGAGAGGTTCCACCAGCCCCAGCGCCGGGGCACCTGGCGGGTTTGGCCCTGCTCGTAGTGCAGATGCAGCGCTTCGTGTGACGTGAAGAACTCCACCCGCTGGAGCGCACCGACGCGACGCCCGGCAAGGGTCTCCAGGAAGCTCAGCGAGTCACTGATCTGGCCCAGCATCTCCCGATATTCCTGAGCTTCGCTGGAGTGATCAACCCAGGACAGGTCCCAGTACTCGGGGTGATGCAGGTCGGCGAAGCCGCCGTCAACGAGACTGCGCACAAAGTTGATGGTCATCGCCGAACGAGAATGCCCCCGCAGCAGACGCTCCGGATCGGGAATGCGCGCCTCCAGCGTGAAGTCGGGGCCGTTGACGATGTCACCGCGGTAGCTTGGCAGCGTCACGCCGTCACGGGTTTCCTCGCTGGACGACCGGGGTTTCGCATACTGGCCGGCAAAACGACCGACGCGCACCACCGGCATCTTCAGGCCGTGCACCAGCAGCATCGACATCTGCAGCAGCACCTTCAGACGGTTGGTGATCACGGTGGAGTTGCAGTCGTTGAAGCTCTCGGCACAGTCGCCGCCCTGGAGCAAAAATCGTTTCCCCGCGGCACACTCGGCCATCTGCTGGCGCAGCGAGGTGATCTCCCAAGAGGTGACCAATGGCGGCAGCTCTTGGAGCTGCTTCAGGCTGCGTTCCAGCGCGGCCTCGTCCGGATACTCGGCCTGCTGCGACGCGGGAAAGTCCTGCCAGGACTCGGGAGTCCAGGTATCGTCGGAGGGCAGTGAGGCGAGCTGTGTGTCTTTGCTGTTCATGTGAAGTCTTCCGGTTCAGATCGCATGATTGCACATGGTGCTGACGATTAAAACGGGGAGTTTCCGGCGCAAAACCGGCTGCCTTCACGGGCTAAGAATCAGCGAAAAATCCGCCGGTCGGCATGTGGTCGTCGAAGCGCCCAAAACGCCGCCCAGAGCGTTAGGCCGGCAAACCAAACCAGGGTCCAGAAAGGCATGCTCTGGCCCAGGAAGATCCAGTCTACCGAGGCGCAATCACCCGACGCGTTAAGCAGCTTATCGAGCGTTTCGCCCAGCGGGAAGTTGCTGACCATATACTCGAGACTTGGGCTACAGTCGGGGATTTGGTCGGGCGGCAGACCCTGCAGCCAAAGGTGACGTGCAGCGGTGGCAATACCGAGCCCACCAAAGGCCGCCTGCAGGGCTCCGTACACAAACCTTCCGCCCCGCCCGGCGCTGTGCAGGCCAGAAACCAGAAACAACGCGCCAAGCACGTAAAACACCAGACGCTGGACCATACACAGGGGGCAAGGATCCAGGTATTTGACGTATTCCAGGTAGTAGGCGTAGCCCAGGAGCGCCGCACACGCGACGGCCGTCAGGAGATGGGCTGTGCGATACCTCAAGACCCTGATCCCCTGGGGCTGCTAGTGGTCACTCGAGGAGGCTGACACCCGCCGAGATACTGCTGCCGGCAGGTGCAGGAGGCGCTTAGACGTCGTCGTCATCCTGGACGGCGCCGTCGGGTCGATCCACCAGTTCGATGTAGGCCATCGGCGCGCTGTCACCAGCCCGAAAGCCACATTTCATGATGCGCGTATAGCCGCCCGGACGCTCGACGTAGCGAGGGCCTATTTCCGTGAACAGTTTGCCCACCGCTTCCTTGTCCCGCAGGCGGGCGAAAGCCACGCGGCGATTAGCCACCCCGTCGTTTTTAGCCAGCGTGATCAGCGGCTCAGCAACCCGTCGCAGCTCTTTGGCCTTGGGCAGCGTCGTGCGGATCATGCCGTGACGGAACAGGCTGGCCGCCATGTTGCGGAACATAGCCTTACGATGGCTTGAGTTGCGATTGAGCTTGCGGCCCGATTTCTGATGTCGCATCTTGCAGTGTCCTTCTTAGGCGTTGCGCCGGCGCCGATCAGGTGATGGCGTCGCTGCGCAGGCCGGCGGGCGGCCAATTTTCCAGTTTCACACCCAGGCCCAGGCCATGTGAGGCCAGCACGTCTTTAATCTCGGTCAAAGACTTCTTGCCCAGGTTAGGCGTCTTGAGCAGCTCCACCTCGGTGCGCTGGATCAGATCACCGATGTAGTAAATGCTTTCGGCCTTGAGGCAGTTTGCCGACCGCACCGTCAGCTCCAGGTCGTCGATGGGTCGCAGCAGGATCGGATCGATCTCCTCTTTGCGCTCCACCTTTTGCTCTTCCAGCTTGCTGGAGAAGTCGACGAACACCGCGAGCTGCTCGGCCAGGATGTTGGCCGACAGACGCACCGCTTCTTCACAGTCGAGCGTCCCGTTGGTTTCAACGTCCAGGATCAGCTTGTCGAGGTCGGTGCGTTGCTCAACCCGCGCACTCTCTACGCTGTAGGAGACGCGACGGACCGGGCAGAAGGACGCGTCAAGCTGCAGGCGTCCGATCGGCTTGGCCTCTTCGTCGAGGTGACGACGGTTAACTGCCGGCTCGTAGCCGCGGCCCTGAGCCACGCGCAGCCGCATCGAGATGCTGCCGGCTTTGGTCAGGTGACAGATAACGTGATCCGGATTCACGATTTCCACGTCGTGGTCGACCTGGATATCGCCGGCGGTAACCGCACCCACACCCTCTTTGGTGAGGGTCAGGACGGCTTCTTCCTGGTTGTGCATCCGCAGCGCCACTTCCTTCAGGTTCAGAAGGATGTCGATGACGTCTTCCTGGACGCCGTCGATGGTGGTGTATTCATGGAGCACGCCGTCGATTTCGGCTTCGACAATCGCCGATCCCGGAATCGAAGACAGAAGTACGCGACGCAAAGCGTTACCGAGCGTATGGCCAAAGCCACGCTCCAGAGGCTCGAGCACGATCTTGGCGCGGTACGGGCTGCTGCTGTCGACCTGCACACTCTTAGGCCGCAGCATATTGGCAAGGGTTGCTGCCATGGGAAACCTCTATCTAGTTTTTACTTGGAGTACAGTTCGACGATCAGGTTTTCGTTGATCTCAGCCGACAGATCCCCGCGGTAGGGCGCGCTTTTGAAAGCGCCTTCCATTTTCTTGGGGTCGACTTCCATCCACGTCGGAACTAGATCGAGATCCTGGCTGACGTTGATAGATTCCTGAATCCGAAGCTGCTTTTGAGCTTTTTCGCGCACGGACACGACGTCACCAGGATTGATCTGGCAGGACGGGATGTTCACCAGCTGACCGTTGACCTTGATAGCTTTGTGCGAGACCAGCTGGCGCGCCTGCGCCCGGGTGACCGCAAAACCCATCCGGTAAACCACGTTGTCCAGCCGACCTTCGAGCAGGCGCAGCAGGTTTTCGCCGGTCGCGCCTTTCAGGCGAGCAGCGGTCTTGTAATAGTTGCGGAACTGGCGCTCCAGGATGCCGTACATCCGGCGTACCTTTTGCTTCTCGCGCAGCTGCAGCGAGTAGTCAGACTGACGCAGACGCCGGTTGGCGCCGTGGTGGCCAGGCTTTTGCTCAAGCTTGCACTTGGTTTCCACCGCGCGCGCTGGGCTCTTCAGAAACAGATCGGTGCCTTCGCGCCGAGCCAGCTTGCAGGTTGGGCCGGTATATCTAGCCATGCTTAATCTCCCGTTCTCGTGCTGTTCGGTTGGCCGTTAGACCCGGCGCCGCTTCGGCGGCCGGCAGCCGTTGTGAGGAATCGGGGTCACGTCGATGATGTTGGTGACCTTGAAACCCAGCGCATTGAGCGCCCGAACAGAAGACTCGCGACCCGGGCCGGGGCCCTTTACGCGAACCTCAATATTTTTTACCCCAAACTCCTGCACCACCTTGCCGGCGGTCTCAGCGGCAACCTGCGCGGCAAACGGCGTACTCTTTCGAGAGCCCTTGAAGCCCGCGCCGCCAGCCGTGGCCCAGCTCAGCGCGTTGCCTTGCCGGTCGGTGATGGTGATGATGGTGTTGTTAAACG
Source organism: Pseudomonadota bacterium (assembly GCA_039033415.1). NCBI lineage: Bacteria > Pseudomonadati > Pseudomonadota > Pseudomonadota bacterium. The sequence continues at coordinate 129,090 of JBCCCR010000016.1, forward strand.
ACGCCTGTACGTGTGCGACAGCGTCAAGCACCGACTTTTTGACTCGCTTTTTGGATTTTCCGGTGTTTTTAACCATGATCTATGCTTCCGTCAGCGCTTGATCGGACGACGCGGGCCCTTGCGGGTGCGTGCGTTCGTTTTGGTTCGCTGACCACGCGTCGGCAAACCGCGTCGATGGCGCAGGCCGCGGTAGCAGCCCAAATCCATCAACCGCTTGATGTTCATACCAATTTCGCGCCGCAGATCGCCTTCTACGGTTCGCCGGCCTACGGCCTGGCGCAGCTGCTCGAGCTCTGCGTCCGCCAGATCGCCCACCTTGGTGGTCGGATCGATACGGGTTTCTTCGCAGATTTTCAGAGCCTGCGTACGGCCAATGCCATACACCTCGGTGAGGCCCACCCAGGTGTGTTTGTGAACCGGGATATTAACTCCCGCAATACGTGCCATGCGTTTCTATCCTCCAGCGGACGCAACGAGCGCGAAAAGCCGGACATTGTAGCCCAGTTTTTCCGCCCGATAAACTACTAAAACGTTATTTCAGTGAACTTTCTGCCGGTTCTAGGGCCGGCTTATCGCACCACTCCGGACCTACCGTAGGTCTTCAGGTTGGCTTTCTTCAGCAGGCTGTCGTACTGGTGCGACACCATGTGAGCCTGCACCTGCGCCATGAAGTCCATGGCCACAACCACCACAATCAAAATCGACGTACCGCCAAACAACGGCACACCCAGCGAGGCGTTCAGCCAATCCGGCAGCAAGCAAATCAACACCAGATAGATGGCGCCCCAGGTAGTGAGCCGCGTGATGACGCCATCGATGTACTGCGCGGTCTGCTTGCCGGGTCGAATACCCGGGATCAGCGCGCCTGAGCGCTTCAGATTGTCAGCGGTCTCCTGGCTGTTAAACACCAGCGCGGTGTAAAAGAAGCAGAAGCCCGCGATCAGGATCCCAAAGAGCACGGCGTACAGCGGCTCACCAGGCGCGAGCCGGGTAGCGACGTTTTGCAGCCAGCGCGCTTGTTCATTGGTGCCGAGCCAGGTTGCCAGCGTGGCCGGAAACAGGATCAGGCTCGAGGCAAAGATCGCCGGGATCACGCCCGCCATGTTCAGCTTCAGCGGCAGATGCGAGCTTTGGCTTTGGTAGGCCTGACGGCCGCCCTTCCGCGCGTAATTCACCGTGATGCGGCGCTGACCGCGCTCGATGAAAACCACAATCGCGATCGTTGCAAGAGCCAGGGCCAGCAGCGTCAGCACCGTGATCGGCGAGATTGCGCCCTGGCGCGCTAGGTCCAGCGTCCCGGCAATAGAGCCGGGCAGGGCCGCCACAATGCCGGCGAAGATCAGGATCGAAATACCGTTACCGACGCCGCGTTCCGTGACCTGCTCACCAAGCCACATGAGGAACATCGTGCCGCTGGTCAGGCTGACCACCGCGGTGAACAGGAAACCGGTACCGGGGTTGACCACAACCGGCAATCCGGCAATGGCGCCCTGATTCTGCAGCGCTACCGCGACCGTCACCGCCTGCACCGCCGCCAGCACCACCGTGAAATAACGGGTGTACTGGGTAATCTTGCGACGACCGGCCTCACCTTCCTTCTTGAGCTGCTGCAGATGCGGGACCGTGGCGCTGAGCAGCTGAATGATGATGGACGCCGAGATGTAGGGCATCACGCCGAGCGCAAACAACGAGAAACGCCCCAGCGCGCCGCCAGAGAACATGTTGAACATGTCCACAATGGTGCCGCGCTGCTGATTCATCAGCTCGACAAGGGCCGCCGGGTTAATTCCGGGCACCGGCACAAACGTACCGAGACGGAAAACCACAATGGCCCCAATCACAAAGAGCACCCGCTGGGTGAGCTCTTTGGGAAGCGTCATTCCGCCGCTCGGCGGTTGTCGGGTAGGTCCAGCCATGCTTAGGTCTTATTCCTCGATGCTGCCGCCAGCTGCCGTGATTGCGGCCGCCGCACCTTTAGTGACGTTAAGACCTTTGACCGTGATTGGACGCTCGAGTTGCCCGGTGTTGATGACTTTGACCTTTTGCACGCGCTGACCGATCAGCCCGGCCGCTTTGAGTGCCGCCATGTCGACCGTCTCAACGTTCATGCTGTTGATCTGATACAGGCGGATTTCCTGGGTCAGGCCCGCTTTGCGAGACGCGAAGCCCACCTTCGGCAGGCGACGCTGCATCGGCAGCTGGCCACCCTCGAAGCCCACCTTGTGGTACCCACCGGAACGCGAGTGCTGACCCTTGTGGCCGCGGCCCGCGGTTTTACCATTGCCGGATCCGATACCGCGACCCACGCGCTTGCGGGTGCCTTTTGAGCCGGCCGCCGGCTTTAAGCTGTTTAAACGCATCTTCTCTTTCCTGTTCCTGTCTGCAGCAGCTGAGCGGTCAGGCGACCGGCTCAACCTTCAGCAGATAGCTGACCTTGTTGATCATGCCGCGGTTTTCCGGGGTGTCAGCTACCGTCACCGTCTGATGCATCTTCCGCAGCCCGAGACCCTGAACGCATTCGCGGTGTCCGGGCACGCGGCCATGTTTGCTCTTAACAAGCGTTACCTGAAGCTGATCAGCCATGATTTTCCATCACCTCTTCCAAGGTCTTGCCACGCTTGGCGGCAACGCTGGCCGGCGACTGCATCTGCTTGAGACCCGTGATCGTGGCCCGCACCAGGTTGATCGGGTTTCGTGAGCCCAGGCTCTTCGCCAGTACGTTCTGGACGCCAACCGCTTCCAGCACGGCGCGCATTGCGCCCCCGGCAATAACGCCGGTACCTTCGGAGGCCGGCTGCATGTAAACCTTGGAGCCGCCGTGGCGCGCCGTCATCGGATACCAGAGCGTACCGTCGTGAAGATCCACGTGGATCATCTGGCGGCGGGCGCGCTCCATGGACTTCTGAATGGCGATCGGTACCTCGCGGGCTTTACCGTAGCCGAAGCCGACGCGGCCGTTGCCGTCACCGACGACGCTCAGTGCGGTGAAGCCGAACTGACGTCCGCCTTTCACTACCTTGGCCACCCGGTTCACGGCGACCAGCTTTTCGATCATGCCGTCGTCGTTATCTCGTTGGTCGTTTCTTGCCATCTGCTTGAACCCTAGAATTTCAGGCCCGCTTCGCGGGCTGCTTCAGCCAGGGCTTTGACCCGACCGTGATATTTGAAACCGGAGCGATCGAAAGCGACGGACTCAAGTCCCGCTTCCTTGGCTTTCTCGCCGATCACCTGTCCGACACGCGTGGCGGCCTCGACGTTCTTACAGCTTGCGAGGCCCTCACGAACGCTCGCCTGCATCGTGGACGCGGCGGCAAGCACCTTGCCGGTTTTCGGATCGATCACCTGCGCCGACAGGTGCTGACCGGACCGATGAACCGACAGGCGGGGAATTCCCAGCTGACGAATCTTGGCTCGGGCGCGCTTCGCGCGGCGGAGTCTGGAGTCTTTTTTGTTCATGTCTTCTAACCCTGGCGCGACCGAAGGCTTAGGCCTTCTTCGCTTCCTTCATAACAATTCGCTCACCCGCGTACCGCACGCCTTTGCCTTTGTAGGGCTCGGGCGGGCGATAGCTGCGGATCACCGCTGCGACCTGACCGACTTTCTGCTTGTCGATGCCGCGAACAACGATTTCCGTCTGGCTCGGCGTTTCGAGGTCCACGCCTTCCGGCGGCGTGAACTCCACCGGGTGCGAGAAGCCGAGCGTCAGGTTGATCGCTTTGCCCTGCATCTGGGCGCGATAGCCAACCCCGACCAGCTCGAGCTTACGTTCGAAGCCTTCCGAGGCTCCGGTGACGCAGTTGGCAAGCAGGGAACGCATGGTTCCCGCCATGGCCACGGCGCCGTCGTTTGCCGGAACCATCGTCAGCTCACCTTCACCCTGCTCGACCGAAACGGACGGATGCAGATCGAGAGTGGTGCTGCCCTTCGGGCCTTTGACCGTGACGGTCTGTCCGGCAACGGAAACTTCCACGCCTTTCGGCAGGGTCACCGGTTGTTTTGCAATACGGGACATCGTGAGCCTCCGTCAGGACACCACGCACAGCACCTCACCGCCAAAGCCGGCAACGCGGGCTTTGTGGTCGGTCATGATGCCGTTCGAGGTGGATACAATGGCTATTCCAAGTCCGCCCATGACGCGGGGCAGGTCGTTTTTACCGCGATAGCAGCGCAGCCCAGGCCGGCTCACGCGCTCAAGGCGATCGATGACGCCGCGTCCTTCGCGGTACTTCAGCTCAATAACCAGCTGAGGCTGTTCGCCGCCGGTCACGCTGTGGTCAACGACATAACCTTCGTCTTTCAGCACCCCGGCGATACCCACCTTCAGCTTGGAAGTCGGCATGGACACGGTTTTTTTGCCAGCCAGCTGCGCGTTGCGAATGCGCGTCAGCATGTCTGCTACTGGGTCACTCATACTCATGATCGGTCTCTCTTAGGTCCTGCTTACCAGCTGGCTTTCTTGAGGCCAGGCACGTCACCACGCATCATCGCTTCGCGAAGCTTGTTGCGGGACAGTCCAAACTTACGGTAATAACCGCGCGGGCGACCGGATGAGCGGCAGCGATTGCGCTGACGCACCGGGCTGGAGTCGCGCGGCATCTTCTGCAGCTTCAGCTGCGCGTCCATCACCTCTTCATCGGTGCTCTTCTCGCTGGCGATAATCGCCTTAAGCGCGGTGCGCTTTTCTGCGAAGCGATTCACCAGCTTGGTGCGCTTCAGCTCGCGCTGAATCATTGATTGTTTAGCCATAGTTCTTCAGGTCCTGAACGGGAAGTTGAAGGCTTCCAGCAACGCGCGGCCTTCCGCATCGTCCCGGGCAGTGGTGGTAATTGCGATGTCCATACCCCGGATCTCGTCGACCTGGTCGTAGTCGATTTCCGGGAAGATGATCTGTTCGGTCACACCCATGTTGAAGTTACCGCGACCGTCAAAAGACTTCGGGCTGATGCCACGGAAGTCGCGGATCCGCGGGATCGCAATCGTAATCAGGCGATCCAGGAACTCGTACATGCGCTCACGACGCAGCGTGACCTTGCAGCCGATCGGGTAGCCGTCGCGAATCTTGAACGACGCCACCGACTTGCGAGCGGTGGTCACCACAGGCTTCTGCCCGCTGATCCGAGCGAGCTCGGCCGTCGCGTTCTCCAAAGCTTTCTTGTTGCCGACGGCCTCGCCGACACCCATGTTGATGGTGATCTTGCTGAGCTTCGGCACCTGGGCGACGCTGGAAAAGCTGAACTTGTCCTTGAGCGCCGGCACCACGTCATTCGTATATTTGTCGTGTAATCTCGCCATTATCTTCTGCCTTAAACGTCTACCACTTCGCCATTGGAGCGAAAGACGCGCACTTTGCTGCCGTCCTCCAGGGTCTTGAAAGACACCCGGTCCGGCTTGTCGGTCGCGGCGTTGTAGAGCATCACGTTAGACGCGTGAATCGGCGCCTCTTTTTCAATGATGCCGCCCTGAACCTGCTGCTGCGGATTCGGCTTGGTGTGTTTTTTCACCAGGTTCACGTTCTCGACCAGCAGGCGGTCATCTTCCAGCACCGACATGACCTGGCCACGGACGCCTTTGCTGCGCCCGGCGATCACGATCACGTCGTCACCTTTCTTGATTCGTTTCATAACAGTTCAGTCCAGTCTCAGCGGCGCCGGGTCAGAGTACTTCCGGTGCCAGCGACACAATTTTCATAAACTTCTCACCGCGCAGTTCGCGGGTCACCGGCCCGAAGATCCGGGTGCCGATGGGCTCGAGCTTGGCGTTCAGCAGCACGGCTGCATTGCCGTCAAAGCGGATCAGCGACCCGTCTTTGCGGCGAACACCTTTGCGGGTGCGAACGACGAGCGCGTTGTACACCTCACCCTTCTTCACCTTGCCGCGGGGGATGGCGTCTTTGATGGTCACCTTGATGACGTCACCGATGTCGGCGTAGCGTCGCTTCGAGCCACCCAGCACCTTGATACACATCATCCGACGCGCGCCGCTGTTGTCGGCCGCGTTTAACATGCTCTGCATCTGAATCATGGTCTTGTCCCTTTCCTAGCCTTCCGCTCGCCCCTACTGCGCGCGCGTGACCACTTCAATAACGCGCCAGCTCTTCGACTTGGAGATCGGACGGCACTCGGTGATCCGAACCGTATCTCCCGCGTTGCAGGCATTGTCCTCGTCATGGGCGTGAACCTTTGACGAACGCTTGATGTATTTCCCGTAGATCGGGTGCTTCACCTTACGCTCAAGCAAGACGGTAACCGTCTTGTCCATGGCGTTGCTGACCACTCGGCCAGTCTGAGTTCTGATCTGCGTTTCGCTCATGATGATTCACCGTTGCTGCCCTGCGCTTCACGGGCTTTTTCACCCAGCACAGTTTTCACGCGCGCGATATTGCGGCGCACCTGCTTGAGCTCATGAGTGGCGGGCAGCTGCCCGGCCGCCATGGCCATCCGCTTTTCAAACTGCGACTTGCGCAGTGATTCGAGCTCATCTTTGAGCTCGGCTTCCGTTTTCAGTTTCAGGTCTGCAGCTTTCATCACATCACCTGCCGTGAAACAAAGGTGGTCTTGACCGCCAGCTTGGCGCCGGCCAGGCGAAACGCCTCGCGGGCCACGTCTTCGCTAACGCCCTCAATTTCGTAAAGCACCCGGCCGGGCTGAATCGGCGCAACCCAATACTCGACGTTTCCCTTACCTTTACCCTGGCGAACTTCCAGCGGCTTTTTGGTGATGGGCTTATCGGGGAAAACCCGGATCCACAGCTTGCCGCCGCGCTTAACGTGGCGGGTGATCGCTCGGCGAGCAGCTTCAATCTGGCGCGCGGTCACAAAACCCCGGGTGGTGGCCTTGATGCCAAACTCACCGAAGCTGACCTCGCTGCCGCGATGCGAAAGCCCGCGGTTGCGGCCCTTCTGCTGCTTGCGAAACTTAGTCCTTTTGGGCTGAAGCACTTTCTTATCTCCTTAACACTGATCGTCGTGAACCGGTCTACTTCAGCTCTTGGCTGACGCGCCCCGCTCTGACGACTCGGCTTCGGGCTTGCCTGCGTATAGGTCAAACACCTCACCCTTATAGATCCATACCTTGATGCCGATGATGCCGTAGGTCGTGTTGGCCTCAGCCGTGCCGTAATCCACGTCGGCGCGCAGCGTGTGCAGCGGCACCCGGCCTTCGCGATACCACTCACCGCGCGCGATCTCCGCACCATTCAGTCGACCGGCGACACTCACCTTGACGCCGAGCGCACCCAGCCGCATGGCGTTGCCCACGGCGCGCTTCATGGCGCGGCGGAACATGATCCGGCGCTCGAGCTGTGAGGCGATTGACTCGGCAACCAGCGTCGAGTCCAGCTCGGGTTTGCGGACTTCCGACACGTTGATATGGGTGGGGACACCCATCATCTTGGAAACCGAAGCGCGCAGGCGCTCAATGTCCTCGCCCTTTTTGCCGATCACAATCCCCGGCCGCGCCGTGTGGATGGTGATCCGCGCCGTCTTGGCCGGCCGCTCGATCTGAATCTGACTGACCGCCGCCCCGGAGAGCTTCTTGCGGATGAAGTCGCGGACTTCGATATCCTTATTCAGGTTGTCCGCGAACTCTTCACCGGTGGCGAACCACTTGGAGTTCCAGTCTTTGGAAATCCCCAGACGAATGCCGGTTGGATGTACTTTCTGACCCATAGCTATCTATCTCGACTATCTATCCCAGATTTCCGCGGCTTACGCCTGATCGGAAACCGCCACCGTAATGTGGCTGGTTCGCTTCAAAATTCGTGTACCCCGACCCTTCGCCCGGGCACGCCCGCGCTTCATTGTCGGACCTTCGTCGACGTAGATGCTGCTGATGCTCAGCTCGTCAATGTCGGCGCCTTCGTTGTGCTCGGCGTTGGAAATGGCCGACAGCAGCACCTTCTTAACCAGGTGGGCGGCCTTCTTCGGACTGTAGGTCAACACCTGCTCAGCCTTCTCGACCGGCATGCCGCGGACCAGGTCAGCGATCAGGCGCACCTTCTGCGCAGAGATCGGCGCCCGTTTCAGAATTGCTCGTGCTTCCATGATGATTCCTTCTCAATCCCGCCTTAGCGCGACTTACGATCGCCCGAGTGGCCCCTGAAGGTGCGCGTCGTAGAAAACTCACCCAGCTTGTGGCCGACCATGTTTTCGTTGATCAGCACCGGGATATGTTGCCGCCCGTTGTGGATGGCGATCGTCAGACCCACCATCTCCGGCGCGACCATAGAGCGACGCGACCAGGTCTTGATCGGCCGCTTGCTGTTGTTGGCAACCGCCTCGTCCACCTTCTTCTGCAGGTGGTGGTCGATAAATGGGCCTTTCTTAATTGAACGTGGCATCTCGAATTACCTTGTCTTCTGCGAGCGACGACGAACGATCAGCTGATCGGTGCGCTTGTTTTTACGGGTCTTGTAGCCTTTGGTCGGCGTACCCCAGGGGCTCACCGGATGGCGACCGCCGGAGGTACGACCTTCACCGCCACCGTGCGGGTGATCAACCGGGTTCATCGCGACACCGCGAACCGTCGGTCGGACGCCACGCCAGCGATTGGCGCCGGCCTTGCCGAGCTTCTTCAGGTTGTGCTCTGAGTTGCTCACCTCACCGATCGTTGCCCGGCAGTCGTGCGAGATCTTGCGCATCTCGCCGGAACGCAGCCGCAGGGTCGCGTAGACGCCTTCGCGAGCGACCAGCTGGGCGGACGCACCGGCCGAACGCGCGATCTGGGCGCCCTTTCCGGGCTTCATCTCGATGCAATGCACCGTGGTGCCCACCGGGATGTTGCGCAGCGGCAGGCAGTTGCCGTTGCGGATCGGCGCGTCTCGGCCCGACTGAACCTCGTCACCGACGTTCATCCGGCGCGGCGCCACGATGTAGCGACGCTCGCCGTCGGCGTAGCACAGCAGAGCGATGAACGCGCTGCGGTTCGGATCGTGCTCGATTCGCTCGATCTTCGCCGGTACGCCGTCCTTGCGGCGCTTGAAGTCGATGACCCGATAGCGCTGCTTGTGACCGCCACCCTTGTGGCGCGTGGTGATGCGGCCGTCGCTGTTACGACCACCGGTCTTGGTTTTCTTCTCAACCAGCGCCTCGTGCGGACGACCCTTGTAGAGGCCTTCACGCTTGACGACAACCGTTCCGCGACGGCCGGGAGAAGTCGGCTTGAGCTTGATTACTTGTGCCATGGTTATTCTCTTAGTCAGCCACTGGCTGTTCGACGTCGATGGTCTGGCCTTCCGCGACACGCACGTAGGCCTTCTTCCAGTTCGGGCGCCGCCCGGGGACCATCCGAAAAGCGCGAGACTTGCCGCGCACGTTGACCATGTTGACGTTCTCAACGTTCACCTTGAACAGCATTTCCACCGCCGCTTTGACCTCCGGCTTGCTGGCGTCGGTGGCAACCTTAAAGACGTACTGGTTACCCTCGCCACCAACGCGCGTGCTTTTTTCAGACACGTGCGGGGCGCGCAGCACCTGGTAGAGGCGCTCCTTGTTCATTTCAGCCACTCCTGAATTTTGTTGACCGAATCGACCGTCGCGATGACGCGATCAGCGTCAACCAGCGTCACCGGATCGACCGCAGAGGAGTCGATGACCGTGATGCCACGAACGTTGCGAGCGGCCAGATACAGATTCGGGCCCACATCTTCGGTAATGATCACCACGCGCTGCCCGGGGAATTCGGCCAGCTTGGTCATCAGGTCTTTGGTCTTCGGCGCATCCAGCGCGAAGTCCTGCACCACGTCGAAACGCTCCTGGCGGACCAGCTCAGAAAGGATGGCCTGCATGGCGCCGCGGTACATCTTGCGGTTCACTTTCTGTGAAAAGTCGCGGGGCCGCAGCGCGAAGGTTGTACCACCGCCACGCCACAGTGGGCTGCGGATGGTGCCAGCACGCGCCTGACCGGTGCCCTTCTGGCGCCAGGGCTTGCGCCCGCCGCCGCTCACGTCGGAGCGCGACTTGGTGGCCTTGGTGCCCGCGCGACCGCCAGCGAGGTAGGCCGTCACCACCTGATGGACCAGACCTTCGGAGAAGGGGCGGTCGAAGGTGCTGTCAGCCACGCTGAGGGTGTCGGAAGATCCTTTGATCGTCAGTTCCATGATCATAGAGTCCTTGGTTTAGCCCTTCGCCTTGACCGCCGGACGGACAATCACTTTGCCGCCGGTGGCGCCCGGGATTGCGCCCCGGATCAGAAGGAGGTTGCGTTCGGTGTCGACGCGCACAACGCGGAGATTCTGCGTGGTGCTGCGAACCGCACCCATGTGGCCCGCCATCTTCTTCCCTTTGAAGACGCGGCCGGGGGTTTGGCACTGTCCGATAGAACCAGGCGCCCGGTGCGAAAGCGAGTTGCCGTGGGTGGCGTCCTGCATGCGGAAATTGTGGCGCTTGACCACGCCCGCAAAGCCTTTGCCTTTGGTGGTCCCGGTTACGTCGACGATTTGCCCCTCGGCGAAAATGTCGACCTTGATCTCGCCACCGGCGGCCAGGTCTTCACCCTCACCGTCGTCCAGGCGGAATTCCCACAGACCGTCACCGGCCTCCTGGCTGGCGCGGGCGAAGTGTCCGGCTTTGGGCTTGTTGACCAAAGAGACGCGCTTGGCGCCGCGGGTGACCTGCACCGCCCGGTAGCCGTCGCTGTCTTCGGTTTTGACTTGCGTGATGCGGTTGGGAGCAACTTCTACAACTGACACAGGCACGGATTCACCGTCGTCAGTAAACACTCGCGTCATACCGCGCTTTTGGCCGATTACACCAATCATTACCATCTCTCTCATGGTGGGCAGCGACATATTCACAAGGCCATGCTCGCGCCGCTGCCGTCTAATTTTCGAAGAAGGGGTCAGATCCCTTCTTTCCCTTTATTGTGTTTTTTTAAAAAGGGACCTGACCCCTTTTAACGCCCGGCGGGATAGCCCGGGCTATTCAGCGACGGCCGCTTAACGCAGCCGAGCCAAATCCATCAATACAGCTGAATCTGAACGTCTACGCCGGCGGCCAGATCGAGCTTCATGAGCGCGTCAACCGTCTTGTCGTTCGGATCCACGATGTCCATCAGACGCTTGTGGGTCCGGATTTCGTACTGGTCCCGCGCGTCCTTGTTAACGTGCGGTGACGTCAAAATCGTGAACCGCTCCTTCTTGGTCGGAAGGGGAATCGGGCCGCGGATCTGCGCACCGGTCCGCTTGGCGGTTTCAACAATTTCTGACGCCGAGCGATCGATCAGTCGATGATCAAACGCCTTCAGGCGAATTCGGATTCTTTGGTCTGACATCTTCTTATGGTCTCAGAGCAACCCGTGGGTTAGCTCGCATTCATCATTCAATAATTTTGGCGACTACGCCGGCGCCGACCGTGCGTCCGCCTTCGCGGATCGCAAAGCGAAGGCCGTCTTCCATCGCGATCGGCGCGATCAGCTCAACCTTCATCTGCACGTTGTCTCCCGGCATCACCATCTCAACGCCCTCCGGAAGCTCGCAA